>JBDSIP010000617.1:0-3150 GCA_039917915.1 Thermoflexales bacterium | reverse complement strand
CAGAAGCGACACTTTCCGGCCGAGACGGGGAGTATCGCTTCCGACACTGGATCTGGACCTTGAGCGACTTCCACCCGGACGAATCCTTTGATCTGCTGCGCTCGCTTGTGGCCGTGCGGAGCTATCCCGGCGAAGAGGACGCCGCGCAGACCCGCTGCGCGGTGTGGCTCGAAGCCAATGGCCTGCCGGTCACGTATCAGAGCACCCGCAACGGCCAGCCAAACGTCATCGCAACGGTCGAGAATGGAGGCGGCCCGACTCTGCTCTTGAACGGGCACATGGACACGGTCCTGGCCGCCCAGGGCTGGCAGCATGACCCGTGGCAGGGCTGGCGCGAGGGCGACCTGTTCTATGGCCTGGGCTCGGCGGACATGAAGAGCGGCGTGGTCGTCAACATGCTCGTCGCGCGCGCGCTGGCGCGCAACCGGAGCGCGTGGCGCGGCACGCTGATCTTCAGTTGCGTGACCGATGAAGAAGCGCTCTCGATCGGCGCGAGGGCCCTCCACGCGAGTGGTATGAAGGCGGACGCCTGCATTGTCTCCGAGCCCTATTTCGAGGGTGGCGTGATCGGCGCGCCCGGCAAGGTGCTGATTCGGGCCGACGTAACGGGCAAGGCCGCGCACGGCTTCACCCCGTGGCAGGGCATCAACGCCGGGATCGAGGCCGCCCGTTATGCGGCCGGCGTGTGCGAGGCGGTGCCGGCGCTCAAACACGACAAGATGTCCGCATCGCAGACTGTGCTCAGCATTCATGCTGGCAGCGAGCTGTATGTGATCACGCTGCCCGAAACGGCCCGGGTGCTGGTCACCCGGCTGACCGTGCCGGGCGAGACCCGCGAGGGGGTGCTGGCTGGGATGCGGGCTTTCGCCGATTCGCTGAACTCACCGGCGCGCTTTGAGTTCGCCATGGATGAGCCGTACTACGCGCCCTGGGCGTTCGACGAACCCGGGCATCCCTTCAGCCGGGCGTTCGCCGCCAGCTACGCGGCCGAGCGCGGCGCGGCGCCCGATCTGCATTACGGCGGCGGCATTACCGACGCGAACGTCTTCAGTGGCGAGGGCGGGATCCCGTGCATCTGTCACGGTCCCCTGGGCGGGAACTTTCACCAGTGCCAGGAGTGGGTCGATTTGACCAGCATCCCGGTCACGTGCAGGGTTATCGAGGGCGCGGCACTACGTTTCATGGCGGCCTGACGAACAAACATGGACAAAGCCGATCTGGCGCGCCTGTATGACTTCACGGGCAAAACGTTCGTCGTCACCGGAGGCGCCGGCGTGTTGGGTGGGGTGGTCGCCGCGGCGTTGTATGGCTGCGGGGCGAATGTCGGCCTGTTGGGTCGCAACCTCGCCTCGACTCAGGCCGCGGCCGAGCGTCTGGGCGCGCGCGCGCTGGGCGTGCAAGCCGACGTCATGCAAAGAAATGATCTGCGCGCGGCGCTGTCAGCGGTGAACGCGCGCTTTGGTAACGTCCACGGACTGGTGAATGCAGCCGGGGGCAATATGCCCGCGGCGACGACCAGCGCCGAGCGCAGCTTCTTTGACCTGCCCGAGGAGGCCCTGCGACACGTCTTTGACCTGAACCTGATGGGCACTGTGCTCCCATGCCAGGTCTTTGGCCAGCAGATGGCCGAGCTGGGCGCGGGATCGATTCTGAACTACTCGTCGCTCGCCTCCATCCGCCCGCTCACCCGCACGGTCGGGTATGGGGCGGCCAAGGCAGGGGTGAGCAACTTCACCCAGTGGCTGGCCGTCCACATGGCCAAGACCTATTCGCCCAACATCCGGGTCAATGCGCTTGCGCCCGGCTTCTTTGTCGGCGAGCAGAATCGGGCCCTGCTGATTGACGCCGCAACGGGCGAACTTACCCCGCGCGGCCGGTCGATCATTGAGCACACCCCGGCCGGGCGATTTGGCGCGCCGGAAGATCTGGCCGGGGCGGCGCTCTGGCTGCTTTCGCCTTCCGCCGCTTTTGTCACGGGAATCGTGGTGGCGGTCGACGGCGGCTTCTCGGCCTTCGCCGGCGTGTGACCTCTCGGGAAATACGCCGAAAGTGATAACCCCTGGCGAAGCCAGGGGTTATCACTTTCGGCAAATTCTCTAGCGACGGACGGGGTTGGTCAACGTCCCGACGCGTTCGATTTCGATCGTGATCGTGTCACCGTTTTGCAGAAACACCGGCGGATTGCGGGCCTGGCCGACGCCATCGGGTGTTCCGGTCAGGATAATGTCGCCCGGCTCGAGTGTGGCGATCTTCGAGATGTAGCTGATCGTGAACGGGACCGAGAAGATCATGAGCGCTGTGGTGCTGTGCTGCATGACCGCGCCGTTCAGGACCGACCTGATGTCGAGCTTACCCGGTTCGGGGATTTCGTCGGCGGTGACCAGGGCCGGGCCCAGCGGGCAGAAGGTGTCAAGCATCTTGCCCTGATCCCACTGATGGGTGCGTTTCTGCAGATCGCGCGCACTGACGTCGTTGGCGCAGGTGTAGCCGGCCACATACTCCAACGCATGAGCTTCATCAATATCCTTGCAGGTCCGCCCGATGACGACGGCCAGTTCGGCTTCGAAGTCGGGTTTGGTGGTGGACGCCGGAACCACGATGGTTGCGCCGGGCCCGATGACGGACGTGGCGGGTTTGATGAAGAGGATGGGGTATTCGAGGACTTCGGCCCCGCCTTCCTTGGCATGCGCGGCGTAGTTGCGCCCGAGGCAGATGATTTTGCCGGGACGGGGAAGCGGGGCCAGCAAGGTCGCGCCACTCGCAGGGATGTCGAACTTGCCCGGATGCTGGCCGGCGAAGGCGAGCGCTTCACGGGCCAGGCCCATGCCGGCATCACCGGCTTCGAGCAGTGTCTGCATTGTGGTGGGGAAGGGGGTATGCCCGCCCGCAGCGGCGTGAGCGGCGGACAGATCGATGATGGTCTCGCCCAGCAGGGCGCCGATCTGGGCGAGGGAATGGGGTGTTTGATAGGTGACAAGTTTCATGGTTTTTTGGTTTCCGAAAAGTTTGAGAGTGGACCCGATGGTACACGGCTCCGAAAAACTTGACAGCGCTTCTGCATCGGATATAATTGTCAGTCGTTACGGGCCGCTAGCTCAATTGGCAGAGCAATTGACTCTTAATCAATCGGTTGAAGGTTCAAGTCCTTCG
>JBDSIP010000616.1:0-6481 GCA_039917915.1 Thermoflexales bacterium | reverse complement strand
GCGTTCTGCTCGGCCGCGTGAAATACGGGCCGCGCACCGAAGCGGTTCATGAGTCGGCGACGCCAAGGCTGAGCGCGAGGGAAATCCTGCGCCACGGCCCGGCAATGAGCTATTTGCTGCTTACCTTCGCCATGCATTTCTCGCTGAACGCGGCGTCGCCGTTGATCACGCTTCGGCTCGTGCGGGACCTGAATGCCACTGACTCGGACTTCGGCTGGTACACCGCAGCGACCTGGGCGGCTATTGCGATCGTCGGGCTGATTGCGCCGCGTCTGGTCCGTCGCGTCGGGACCGGGCGGCTGTTTGGTCTGTCAGGCGTCGTATTTGCGTTTCACGCCTTGTTGCTGGCGGTTAGCGCCTCGCTGCCGCTGACCTGGGTGGCCGGGATTGTCAACGGGGTCGCCACCGTTCTATTTCAGGTGACCGCTTTTACGTTGCTGACCGAGACGGCTCCGCCCGGCAACTACGAAGGGTATGTGCCGCTCCAGAACCTGGTCTTCAATCTGGCGATTTTCGCAGCGCCACTGGTAATGACCGGTCTCGTGAGCGCCGGCATGACGCCGCAAACGGGCCTTCTGATTTGCGTTGTGCTGCGCCTTGCCGCGGGCGGGGTCTCTTTTTTGAAGTTGCGCCGCGTTGGCGTGTAAGCGAAGTCCCGAAAATCTTCCGGCGAGATCACAATCCCCGCGCGAAGCGCGGGGATTGTGATCTCGCCTTTGTTTCTAGAACGACGTCTAGTAGTACAGCCCCCAATTGGCGGCAGCCTGATCTTCCATCATGGTCGGTTCCCACATTTCCAGTCCCATCTCAACGGTCGTGGCGCGCATGGCGGCCTCCTGGGCCTTGTTTCGCACCTGCTCGATTATTGCCGGCCCATACGGGCAAAAGGGCGTGGTTAGAATCATGGTCACTTTGACCGTGTCCGGGGTCCATTCGAACTTGCGGATCAAGCCAAGCTCGACAACGCTCATGCCGAGCTCCGGGTCGTAGACCTCGCGCAGGGCGGTTCGAGTCGCTTCTTCAATCGCGGCGTATTCGATGTTCGCGGGCATCGCCGCGGGAGCGGCATCGGTGTTTGTTTTCTCAGTCATGTCGTTCCAGCACCTCGCGCGGGATTATAGCGGTCGCGTCTGAGACGCGGGTGAAGTTCCCCGGGCGCCTATTTCCGGGTCCGGCTGCGCGCCGGGCCTGGTCGCGACTTTGCCGGCTTGCCCTGACGATACGTGATCACCTCGCCGTCTTCGTTGGCGGCAGTCTCTACGGCCAGTGAATCGCGGGCCGCAGCCGCGCCAAGCTTGCGCCAGCGTTCCCACTCGGGCGTGCTGTCGTCGATGTCCATGACCTTCTGGCGCAGCTCCAGAATCTGATCGCGCAACATCGCCGCCTTCTCGAATTCCAGGTCCTTGGCAAGCTGGGCCATCTGTTTCTCGAGTTCGAGCAAAAGCGCCTGGGCTTCGTCCTTCGGCAGATTGTCGAGATTGAATCCGCCCGTGCCCTTGTTGGGGTCGTATCCGGGGCCCGCTTCCTCCACCCGCATCCGCTCGGTCAGGTCATGGATCGCCTTGTGGATTGACACGGGTTCAATCCCATGGGCGAGATTGTGGGCGACCTGCTTCTCGCGGCGTCGCTCGGTCTCTTCGATCGCCTTCTTCATCGAGTCGGTCATCTTGTCGGCATACATGATGACCTTGCCGCTGACGTGGCGGGCCGCCCGCCCGATGGTCTGGGTGAGGGCGGTCTCGCTGCGCAGGAATCCCTCTTTGTCGGCATCCAGGATTGCGACGAGCGATACCTCTGGCAGGTCGAGGCCTTCGCGCAGGAGGTTGATCCCGACCACGACATCGTACTGGCCGCGCCGCAGATCGCGCAGAATCTCGACCCGTTCGACCGTCTGGATCTCACTATGCAGGTATTGCACCCGGATGCCGATGTCTTGCAAATAGCTGGTCAAGTCCTCGGCCATGCGCTTGGTCATCGTCGTAATCAGAGCGCGCTCACCCCGGGCGGTGCGCTCCCGAATCTGGGCGACCACATCGTCGACCTGGCCCTTGGCGGGTTTGACCTCGACTGCGGGGTCAACAATGCCGGTGGGACGGATGACCTGTTCCGCGATGACGGTGCTGTGCGCGCGTTCGTAGGGCCCAGGGGTTGCGCTGACAAAGACGGCCTGGCGGAAGCGCTGCTCGAACTCGCCGAATTTGAGCGGGCGATTGTCGAGCGCGCTGGGTAGGCGAAAGCCAAAGTCAACCAGCACCGACTTGCGGGCCTGGTCGCCGTTGTACATCCCATTCACCTGGGGGATGGTCATGTGGCTTTCGTCGACGAACAGCAGGAAGTCGTCGGCAAAGTAGTCCATCAGCGTAAACGGCGGCGTCCCGGGCGCGCGCCCGTCAAGCAGACGACTGTAGTTTTCGATGCCGGTGGTGAAGCCGACCTCGCGCAGCATTTCGAGGTCATAGCGCGTGCGTTGCTCCACCCGCTGGGCCTCGATCAGTTTGTCGTGTTCCTTGAACCAGGCCACCCGCTCGACGAGCTCCTGTTCGATATCGAGGATCGCCTTCTGGAGTTTCTCCTGGGGGGTGATGTAGTGCTTGGCCGGATAGATCTCTATCTGGTCGAGCTCATTGACGATTTCGCCGGTCAAGGTGTCGATCTCGACGATCCGTTCAATCTCGTCGCCAAAAAAGGACACGCGGTAAGCGGTCTCAGCGTAGGCAGGCTGGACTTCGAGGGTGTCGCCACGCACGCGAAACTTGCCTCGCGCGAGCGTCACATCATTCCGTTCATACTGAATCGACACGAGAAGCCGCAGGATGAGTTCGCGCCGGCGCGTCTCGCCGCGCTGAAGCTTCACCACAAACCGGCCATAGTCCTCCGGGTTGCCCACGCCGTAGATACAGGACACCGAAGCGACGATGATGACATCGCGCCGGCTGACCAGGCTGCTTGTTGCGGCCAGCCGCAGCCGGTCAAGCTCGTCGTTGATCGACGAATCCTTTTCAATGTAGAGGTCGATCCGCGGCACGTACGCCTCGGGCTGGTAGTAGTCGTAGTAACTGACGAAGTACTCCACAGAGTTCTCGGGGAAGAACTCCTTGAACTCGGAATAGAGCTGCGCCGCCAGCGTTTTGTTGTGGGCCATCACCAGGGCCGGACGCTGGGTGCGTTCGATGACCTTGGCCATGGCGAAGGTCTTGCCTGTGCCGGTGGCACCCAGCAGGGTGGTGTAGCGATTGCCGGCTGCGAGGCTCTTGACGATATCGTCGATGGCCTTGGGCTGATCGCCCGTTGGCTCGAAGGGGGAGTGGACCTTGAAATCCGCCATGGGGCGATTATAGAACGAATGTTCGCATCTCTCGATAGTTGGAGAAGCAAGCGTCCCGGGCGAAATCGGGTCGCTTGCTTTCCCGAAAAATGATGGTGACGCGTACAATCGATGCATGCGCACCCGAGAGGAGCTGGAACGCCTGGAGGCATTTACCCTCGCGCCGTTTGCCTGCCGCAGCGCTGAATCGCGCGGGCGGGCGTATCCCGACCCGGAGAAATCGTATCGGACGGCCTATCAGCGCGACCGCGAGCGCGTGGTCCACACCACGGCGTGGCGGCGCTTGCAGGGCAAGACCCAGGTCTTCGTCGTCACCGAGGGTGACTATTACCGGACCCGTATCACCCATACGCTCGAAGTTGCCCAAATCGGGCGCACCATCGCCCGAACCCTTGGGGCGAACGAGGATTTAGTCGAGGGCATCTGTCTGGCCCATGACCTGGGACACCCTCCGTTTGGCCACTCGGGCGAGGGCACGCTGAATGAGCTGATGGCGGACCACGGCGGGTTTAACCACAATCAGCACAGCTTCAGGGTCGTCACCGAGCTTGAAAGCCGCTATCCGGACTATCCCGGCCTCAATCTGACGTATGAGATGCGTGAAGGCATTGTCAAGCATGAAACCGATTACGATGTCGTCGCGGAGCATGATTATGAGACCGACCTGCGCGGCTCCATCGAGTCCCAGATCGCCTGTTACGCCGACGAGCTCGCCTACAACGCCCACGACACCGACGACGGCCTGCGGGCCGGCTTGCTCGACTGGGGTCAAGTGATGCGCCAGCGCTGGCCGCAACGCGCCGCCGCGGAGGCGGGCGTCGCCCCGAATGAGCCGTTTAGCGATATGACGCGGCATCGCACCATTCGCCGCCTGATCAACATCATGGTGGGCGATCTCCTCACCCAATCGTCGGAAAACCTCGCCGCGGCGGGTGTGAATAGCGTCGCAGATGTGCGGCGGCATCCCGTGAACCTGATCGCGTTTTCGGAGCAGGGCAGGGCGATGAACGCCGAGCTGAAGTCCTTTCTGTATGCGAAGATGTACCGCCATCCGCGCGTGTTGCGGATGCATAACAAGGCCGGCCGCGTGCTAAGAGACCTGTTCGGGGCGTTTATGGATGAGCCGGCGATGCTTCCGTCCAGCGCGCAAGAACAGTACGCGGCTCTGCCGAAGGCCCAGGGCGTGTGTTTTTACATCGCCGGAATGACCGATCGATTTGCCCTCGACGAGCATGCCCGTTTGTTCGATCCGCGCGAACGGGTCTGAACACGTTTGACAAACGCGGCGAGATCGCTAACATGGGTGTTTCGCTGATTGCCGTCCAGGTTTTTTGGGAGACCCAAGATGAAAGCCCTGCTTCGAATTGCCCATGGTATCGATGGCGTGAGTGAACGTCTCGGTTCGGTCAGCAGTTTCATCGTCGTGCTGCTCATTTTCGTGGGCTTCTTCAATGTCGTTATTCGCTATGTTGGCCGGTTCACCAATTCTGATGTTTTTGGCGATATTACGAAAGCTCTGTTTGGCGAGGCCCGGTCAGGGAATTTCGTCACCGAAGTGCAGTGGTATCTATTCTCGCTTCTTTTCTTTCTCGGCTTTGGCTATATTCTGAAGCATGGCGTCAACGTCCGGGTCGATTTTCTTTACACCAACTGGTCGCCGAAGCGCCAGGCACTGGTTGACTTTCTCGGAACGTTGCTGATTCTGATTCCGTTTTGCATCCTGGGCATTTATGTCACGCTGGTGCCGGTGCTGTTTTCATGGGGCTTCATCTCGCGTGGCTCGGCCCAGGACATCCTCGATTTCCTCGCCAGGGGCTCCTTCACCGGATTGATGGAAAGTTCGCCCGATCCTGGCGGCCTGCCCCGCGCGCCGATTCGCTCATTCATCATCGTCGCCTTTCTGCTCATGCTGCTTCAGTCGCTCTCGCAATTGATCAAGTATTTCGCGGTTCTGCGCGGGCGGACCGAGGTGCTCCAGGAAATCCGTGCGGATGAGATTCCCGAAGCGGAAGCGGTCATCGCCGAGGTTGCCGAACGCGCCAAGAAGATCGTCAAATCCTGATCGAGGAGTCTTGCCAATATGCTGTCACAAATCGCTTCTGGATCGGGATATGAATGGCTGGCGATAGCGATGTTCGCCGGCTTTTTCTTGATCTTGATGACCGGCTACCCGGTTGGCTTCAGCTTTGCCGGCACCGCCATGGTCTTTGGGCTGGTCGGGATCGCCCTTGGCGCCTTCAACTTCCAAATGGTTCGGCTCCTCCCAGGCAAGTGGTTTGGCACGATGTCGGATGTGCAGCTTATCGCCATCCCTTTCTTCATCTTTCTTGGCTCAATTCTGGAGAAATCCGGGATTGCCGAGGAACTGCTTGAGACGGCCGGCATCCTGTTGGGCGGATTGCGGGGCGGCCTGGCTCTGGCCGTCGTTATCGTTGGCACATTGTTGGCGGCCACCACCGGCGTGGTCGCTGCAACGATCATCGCCATGGGGATGATCTCGCTGCCGACAATGCTGAAGTATGGCTACGACAAGAAGCTGGCTACCGGAACCATCATGGCCGCGGGTACGCTTGCCCAGATGATCCCGCCCAGCCTTGTTCTGGTGTTGTTGAGCGATCAGATTGGGGTGGGGGTGGGTGACCTCTTTGCCGGCGCGATGATCCCGGGTCTGCTCTTGTCCGCCAGCTACGGGATCTATGCGCTGGTCGTTGGCGCGCTCCGCCCGCACATGGCGCCCGCATTGCCCTTGGCGGCGCGCGATATCCATGGCCGAGCCTTGCTCGTGAAGGTCCTGAAGGCATTCATCCCGCCAATCCTTCTTATTCTCATGGTGCTTGGGTCGACCTTCGCCGGACTCGCCACACCGACGGAAGCGGCCGGCGTGGGGGCCGTGGTGGCAATGGCGCTGGCCCTCGTCCGAGGCCGCCTATCGTGGCGGGTGATCCGAGAATCCGCCAATGCGACCATGCGGACCACGACCCTGGTCATCATGATCTTGTTCTGTTCGACCTTCTTCACCCTGGTGTTTGGCGGGCTCGGTGGTGACAAATTCATCATCAACGCGCTGGCCAATCTGCCCGGCGGCCTGGTGGCCTTCATCATCGTCGCCCATATCGCGATCTTCCTGCTGGGCGTGTTCCTCGAGTTCGTCGAGAT
>JBDSIP010000615.1:0-10298 GCA_039917915.1 Thermoflexales bacterium | reverse complement strand
TAAGCTACTAAGGGCGCACGGTGGATGCCTTGGCGTAGGTTGCCGACGAAGGACGTGAATCACTGCGATAAGCCTCGGGGAGTCGTGATTAGACATTATATCCGGGGATGTCCGAATGGGGAAACCCGCCAGATGCTGAGTCTGGTACGGCCTGGTGAATACATAGCCAGGTTCGAGGGAACCGCCCGAACTGAAACATCTAAGTAGGGCGAGGAAAAGAGAGTATTCCGAAAGTAGTGGCGAGCGAAATCGGACAAGGCCAAACCTGCTTCTTCGGAAGCAGGGGTTGTAGGACCCCACAAAATTGACTGCTAGTCTAGCCGAACCGTTCAGGAAAGCCGGACCACAGAGCGTGATAGTCGCGTAGGCGAAAGGCGATGCAGCAATGGGAAAATCCTGAGTAGCACCCGGCACGTGAAATCGGGTGTGAATCCGCGGAGACCACTCCGCAAGCCTAAATACAACCACGACCGATAGTGAACAAGTACCGTGAGGGAAAGGTGGGAAGCACCCCGACGAGGGGAGTAGCAGTACCTGAAACCGTGCGCTTACAAGCAGTCGGAGGACTATGTCGCAAGACAGTCTGACGGCGTGCCTCTTGGAGAATGAGTCGGCGACTTACCGTTTGTCGCAAGGTTAAGGCAGTTACAGCCGGAGCCGTAGGGAAACCGAGTCTGATAAGGGCGACAACAGTGGCAGGCGGTAGACCCGAAACGAGGTGAGCTACCCATGACCAGAGTGAAGCGAGAGTAACATCTCGTGGAGGCTCGAACCCATTAGTGCTGCAAAACTATGGGATGAGTTGTGGGTAGAGGTGATATGCCAATCGAACTTCGAGATAGCTGGTTCTCCCCTAAATAACTTTAGGGTTAGCCTCGATTGTTTAGTGACAGAGGTAAAGCACTGAATGGGCTAGGGGGCGTAAGCCTACCAAACCCAATCAAACTCTGAATGCTGTCACTCCAAGATCGGGAGTCGGGCTACGAGTTATGAGATCCGTGGCCGAGAGGGTAACAACCCAGACCGACATCTAAGGTCCTCAAGTGTGTGCTAAGTGGGAAACGATGTGAAACTGTTCAGACAGCGAGGAGGTTGGCTTAGAAGCAGCCATCCTTTAAACAGTGCGTAATAGCTGACTCGTCGAACGGTTTTGCGCGGAAAATTCAACGGGGCTAAGCACGCCACCGAAGATACGGAATCGAGAGATTAGTAGGGGAGCGTTCCAGGAACAGCGAAGCCATACCGTAAGGAGTGGTGGAGTGACTGGAAGTGAGAATGCCGACACGAGTAGCGTAAATTGCGTGAGAACCGCAATCGCCGTATGCCTAAGGTTTCCGATGCAAGGTCAATCCGCATCGGGTTAGTCGGGCCTAAGCCGAGGCAGAAATGCGTAGGTGATGGACAATCGGTCAACATTCCGATACCAGGGCAGGTGAGCTAGGAAGGGACGCAGAATGGTAGCTGAGCCGGACCAATGGTAATGCCGGTCGAAGCGCGTAGGGAATTGACGAGGGTAGGTAAGTCCGCTCTCTGATCCTGAAACGTAAGCGAGGTCCCCAAGCCGAAGTCAGCAAGCCAATCTGCCGAGAAAAACTTCTATGCGTTGAACCTGTTCTGCCCGTACCGCAAACCGACACTGGTAGGCGAGGAGAGTATCCTCAGGCGAACGAGAGAACCTTCGTTAAGGAATTAGGCAACATGTACCCGTAACTTAGGGAGAAGGGTAGCCCGCGGTGATGTTGTCATACGATGATGTCATTGTGGGTCGCAGATGAGAGGCTCTAGCGACTGGTTAACTAAACCACAGGTCTCTGCGAAGCCGTAAGGCGACGTATAGGGGCTGACACTTGCCCAGTGCTGGAAGGTTAAAGGGAGAGGTTAGCGCAAGCGAAGCTTTGAACTGAAGCCCCAGTGAACGGCGGCGGTAACTATAACCGTCCTAAGGTAGCGAAATTCCTTGTCAGGTAAGTTCTGACCCGCACGAATAGTGTAACGACTGGAGCACTGTCTCAACGAGGGACTCGGCGAAACTGAATTAATGGTGAAGATGCCATTTACCCGCGCCCGGACAAAAAGACCCCGTGGAGCTTTACTGTACCTTGGCATTGCGCTAGGGCTTTGACTGTGTAGCATAGGTGGGAGGCTTTGAAGCTGGTGCGCTAGCATCGGTGGAGCCGTCAGTGAAATACCACCCTGTTGGAGTTTTGGCCCTAACCGCTCTCCGTTATCCGGAGGCGAGACAGTGCCAGGCGGGCAGTTTGACTGGGGCGGTCGCCTCCTAAAATGTAACGGAGGCGCCCAAAGTTTCCCTCAGGCTGAACGGAAACCAGCCGTTGAGTGTAAAGGCACAAGGGAGATTGACTGCAAGACCTACAAGTCGAGCAGAGACGAAAGTCGGGCTTAGTGATCCTACTGATCTTGGTGGAAAGGCAGTAGCTTAACGGATAAAAGCTACCCCGGGGATAACAGGCTAGTGAGGCCCAAGCGTCCATAGCGACGGCCTCGCTCGGCACCTCGATGTCGGCTCGGCGCATCCTGGGGCTGGATAAGGTCCCAAGGGTTGGCCTGTTCGGCCATTAAAGCGTTACGTGAGCTGGGTTCAAACCGTCGTGAGACAGGTTGGTCTCTATCCGGCGTGGGCGCAGGGGATTTGAGAGGAGCTGTTCTTAGTACGAGAGGACCGGAATGGACGTACCTCTGGTGTGCCAGTTGTTCCGCCAGGAGCATCGCTGGGTAGCCACGTACGGCAAAGATAACCGCTGAAAGCATCTAAGTGGGAAACTTGCCTCAAGATGAGATCCCCCCGAAGACCGCCAGTAGACTACTGGTTTGATAGGCGACAGGTGTAAGGCCGGCAACGGTTTTAGCTAAGTCGTACTAACGGTCGTTTGGCTTAAACATGTTGCAGAGAAAGTGAATTTCCCGCAACGAAAGTTGAAGCGCGCTACGGTTCCGCTTCTTCAGACGAAAAGTTCGTTCTATTCAGTGCTTAGAGTGCGATCGCGGCGTTGCTCGCGCAGCGCCTTGGCATCGTAAAAAAGAATCTCTTGGTGATTTGAGCGACGAGGACACACCCGGTCCCATTCCGAACCCGGCAGTTAAGCTCGTCAGCGCCGATGGTAGTGTGCGGGCGACTGCATGCAAGAGTAGGTCATTGCCAGGGGATTCTTTTTTTGCTTTTTCAGAGCGTTGCACCCTTGCGCCCCGCGCCGCCTCTGGGTATAATCGCACCCGTTCGAGCAATCATGATCCTCGATAGCTCAATGGTAGAGCAACCGGCTGTTAACCGGTAGGTTACAGGTTCGAGCCCTGTTCGAGGAGTCCCAAAAGAGGCGGCCCACAAAGTGGACCGCCTCTTTCGTTGCAAGGGCGCGGCTCTCGGCGAAGCCGTGTCTGCTGAAACGAAATATCCCCCCGGCTCTGCCGGGGGGATATTTCGTTTCAGAAAGGGACTCGGCCTGAGCGTGTCAGGCTTCGGCCGCCTTCAGCGTGTTCTGCAGCAGCATCGCGATCGTCATCGGGCCCACCCCGCCTGGCACGGGCGTAATGGCCCCCGCGATCTTTTCCACGGTTTCAAAGTCGACGTCGCCGACCAGGCGTGAGCCGCTCTTGCGGGTCGGATCCGCGATCCGGTTGATCCCTACATCAATCACGACCGCCCCCGGCTTGACCATGTCGGCGGTCACAAAACGGGGCTTGCCGATCGCGGCGATCAGGATGTCGGCCTCCCGCGTCACCGCAGGCAGGTCCACCGTCCGGCTGTGGCAATACGTCACGGTCGCATCGCGGGCCAGCAGCATCAGCCCCACAGGCAACCCCACAATCGCGCTTCGCCCGACCACCACCGCGCGCTTTCCGGCGATTGTCACCCCCGTCCGGGTCAGCAGCTCGATGCACCCCTGGGGCGTGCAGGGCGCAAAGGCCGCCCGCCTGTTTTTCTGCCCGAGCAACCCGATGTTTGAGGGATGAAATCCGTCCACATCCTTCGAGAGCGGGATCATCCCCAGCACGAGCTCCTCGTGAATGCCCTGCGGCATGGGGAGTTGGGTCAAGATCCCGTGCACATCCGCTCGCCCGGCCAACGACTGCACTAGCGCCACGACCTCGGCCTCGCTCGCCGTCGCCGGCAGCTCGTAGCCAAAGGATGTCATCCCGACTTCTTCGCAGGCCTTGCGCTTGTTGCGCACATATACGGCTGACCCCGGATCGTCGCCGACCAGCACCGTGGCCAGCCCCGGGACGATGCCACGCGTGGCCTTGAGGTGCGCGACGCGCTCCTTGATCTCGGCCCGAACCGCCGCGGCGATGGCGTTGCCGTCGATGAGGGTTGCCATGGGTGTTTCTCCAGGGATGCGAGCGCAGGATTTAGCCGGCAAGGGGACTTGGCGCTTTGGTCGTTCGTTGCTCCCTTGCCGGCTAAATCCTGCGTTCCAGTTGCGTGTATTTGCCGGGGAACTCAGGCTCTAGCCGGCAAAGGGACCTGGCACTTTGAATGGATGTTGCTCCTTTGCCGGCTAGAGCCTGAGCTCCACCCGCAAGAGTACACCGGTCCACGTACCTTTGCCTCACCCAGCCGGCCAATATCAATGGCCCAGTCGGCTAGTTTCCAGCAGAAACGAACACCCCGCCCCGGCGTACGCCAGGGCGGGGTGTTCGTTTCTGCTCATCTAGGAGCCTTTGGCAAGCATATCCAACGCCGCGCCAGTCACAAGCGCCACCGAGATCGGCAGCGCGTCCTCGTTGATCTCGAAGCGCGGGCTGTGATGGGGCTCGTTCTTGTTCTCATCGTCGTGGACGCCCGCGCCGATGAAGACATACGCGCCTGGAGCTGCCCTTAGGAAGTGGGCGGCATCCTCGGCCCCCATCGTGCGGTGATCGGCGCTCATGTTGTCCGCCCCGACCAGCTCGCGCGCGCGCCCGCGCACGACCTCGGCCATCTTAGGGTCATTCACCGTGGCCGGGTTGTAGATCTCGGGGAACCACAGGGTCGCTTCGCAGCCCATGGCTTTGGCGATTCCCTGGGCGATTTCGTTCATGCGCTGGCGAATCTGCAACGCTACCGCGTCCTTGAATGAGCGCATCGTCCCGCCCATCGTCACCTTGTCCGGGATGATGTTGCCGACCGTTCCCGCATGGAAGTAGCCGACTGTAACCACGGACTCGTCGAGCGGATCGACATTCCGCGAGACGATGGTCTGCAATGCGGTCACGATCTGCGCGCCGGCGACGATGGGATCGGCCCCATAGTGGGGCGAGGCGCCGTGCGAGCCGCGCCCGCGCACAACGATCTCGAACTTGTCCGCGATCGCCATCGTCGGGCCGTCGGTCATCAGCACCGTGCCCGTCCGGTTTTTGCTCGAGACGTGCATCGAAAGCGAGCGGGTGGCCCGGGGATGCTCGAGCACGCCATCCGCGATCATCGCGAGGGCGCCCGAGACGATCTCCTCCGCCGGCTGAAAGACGAACTTGGCGATGCCTTTCCATTCGTCGCGGTGGCGGGCCAGCAACTCGGCCACACCCAGACCGATTGCGGTGTGCGCATCGTGGCCGCAGGCGTGCATGACGCCCGGTGTCAGACTCTTGAACGGCACGTCGACTTGCTCGTCAATTGGCAGGGCGTCCATGTCAAAGCGCAACAGAAGCGTCTCGCCGTCCGTTGAGGCGCCTTCAAGCACACCCACGACCCCGGTCTTGCCAACCCCGCTCTGGGTCTCATAGCCCAGCTCGGCCAGGCGCTTTGCGACGATACCGGCGGTGCGCACTTCCTGAAAGCCGAGTTCTGGGTGGGCGTGGAAGTCGCGGCGGGTGGCAACGAGCCCGGCGCGCATCGCTTCCGCTTCGGTCCTGAGTTGTTCGGTGCTGATCATGGCTACTCGATGACAACCTTGCTCAGGTCGTCCTTGTTCTCGGGATACTTCATCTTCAGGTCTTTGAGCGCCTTGACCAGGACCGTGGAGATCACCAGATCGCGATACCATTTGCGGTTGGCCGGGACGATATACCAGGGCGCCCAGGATGTGCTGGTCTGCTCGATCGCGTCGTTGTAGGCGTCGGTGTATTGATCCCACAATTTGCGTTCGGCCACGTCGCCGACGGCGAACTTCCAGTGCTTTTCGGGATCGTCCAGACGAGCCTGCAGGCGCGCCATCTGCTCATCCTTGCTGATGTGGAGGAAGAACTTCAGGATAGTCGTGCCCTCGTCGGCCAGCATCTTCTCGAACGCATTGATGTGCTCGTAGCGCCGGCTCCAGACCGCCTTGGGCGCCAGGTTGTGAACCCGGACGACCAGCACATCCTCGTAGTGGCTGCGGTTGAAGATCACCATCTCGCCCTTGCCCGGGGCGTACTGGTGCACACGCCAGAGATAGTCGTGGTCAAGCTCCATCGCCGACGGGGCCTTGAAAGCAGCCACCTGCACGCCCTGCGGGTTGACCCCATCAAAGACGGATCGAATCACGCCGTCCTTGCCGGCGGTGTCCATCGCCTGCAGGACGACGAGGACTTTATGTTTGTGCTCCCCGTAGAGCAAATCCTGCAGCGCCTCCAGGTCGTCGTTGATCCTGGCGACCTTGGCCCGTCCCTGCTCCTTGTCGCCCTTGAATTCGCTTTGATCGTCCGGATCCCACTTGTTCAGGCGCACTTTGGCGCCGGGCTTCACGCGATATTTGTCCATTTCGGCCTCCTGACTAGATTCTATCGGAAACGAGATCGGGTTCTTGAGGTGTTCTTGCCAGGTCATGCAGCGCGGAAGCCGAGGTAGTGGTCGGTGATGCGAAAGCCTGCCGAATGATAGAAGTCGACGTTGTACGCTTTGCAGTACACAAGCGCCTCGCGCATGCCGCGTTCGCGCATCCGGCGCATGCCTTCGAGCAGGACGGCCCGCCCATAGCCTTTGCGCCGATATGCGGGTCGTGTCCCGACCGGTTCGAATTCGCCCACCCGATTGACTGGATCGAGCCAGCAGATGCAATAGGCCGCGAAGGCGCCGCCGGGCAGCGCGACCGCAAGATCCAACTCGGGTTCATAGCCAGGCGCGCTGCGGGTGAGGGCGTATCCCTCCGCCGTCACCTTGGAGGGCGCCCACACTTCGCGGTGAATCGAAATGCGCTCGGGATACTCCGCTTCGCCGGCCACCGCTCGCGCCAGCGCGCCGTCGGTCAGGGCGACCCTCTCCACCGGATCGACCAGCGGGCGGATCAGGATGACGAGGTCATCGCCATTTGGCACGAACCCGTGCGATCGCAACCAGGAGATCGTGGCCGCGTCGCTCCCGGCCGCGGCCGTCGTGACGGCGGTTTCTGACTGCCCGGCCTGACTGTATTGGGCGCGCTCCACGAGCGCCCAGGCCAGCATTTCGCCCTCAAGAACCCCGGCCCCGCGCAGAGACGGCAGCACCTGCATCATGACGTCCGCTGGCGGATAGAGTCGGGCAAAGCCCACCACGCCGCCATGCTCGTCAAACCAGATCCGGTGATCGCGCTTAGGTCGCAATTCGGCATGTCGCCGCATGCCCCAGAGCAGATCGCCGACGTGCATGTAGGCAGTCTGGCCATGCGGGCGGGACGCCATGAGGAATGCCTTGAGGCGTTCGACATCCGCGTCGTCGACGAGGTTGCGCTGATGAAACATGGCCGAGGCCTCCTACTCATCCGGCATCACGCTGAAGCGGAGCGGAAACTTCGCGCCGCTGGCCGCGGCGCGGGCCTTCTTCACCAGATCACGGGCGATGGGCTCGGGGCACACGACCACCAGCGCCCGGCCATTGATATGGGCCGAATACATCACGGCTTCGGAATCCTCAAAGCTAAGGTTGAAGATCTGCATCAGCACGGCGACGACAAAATCCATCGGGGTGACATCGTCGTTGTGGATCATGACGCGATAGGGAGGCTCGACCTTGAACACCAGGTCGAGCCTCTTCTTCACCTTGATCTCAGGCGGCGCCGTCGTTGTCATCTAGGCGGATTTTACATGCGCCGACAACATTGATTCCGGCAGCGATATCTCCCCGCTCGCCGCCACGGCGCAAAAACCTTCGGGAACGGCATCCCCCGGCGAAGCCGGGGGATGCCGTTCCCGAATAAACCTCACGGGCCAGGCGGGAAGAGATACTCCAGCCCGCGCGGGACATCATCGCGCCAGGCCGGATAGTTGTGGCCAGCCGAGTATTCGCGATACGCGGTCGCATAGCCGCGCTTGCGCAGCAGATCGCGCATGCGCCGGTTGCAGTCCGCCAGATCCTCAAAGGTCCCGACATCCATCCAGACCTTCAGCGCGGCCGGGTCCGCGTGGCGGGCGAGCTCGAAGACGGCGAGATCGTCGGGCCTCTCGCGATGCATGTCGGTGGCGAAGGCGCCCGACTGGCTGAGCACCCGGCCGAACGTGTCTGGCGCGCGCAGGCCGGCATACAGCGCCATTACTCCGCCCATCGAGGCCCCCATGACGGCGTGGGCGCCCGACTCGGCCATCAGCGGCAACTGCGTCGCGGCAAGGGGCACAACGATGTCGCGCAAAAGCCCAACGGTGGCGTCGTTGCAGGCATATTCGAGGTAGCGGGCCGAACGGCTGCAGTTGATCATCGCCAGGGCCACCGGTGTGATGCGGCCTTGCGCAATCAGGTTGTCGACGATGACGGGCAGCCGCGCCCGGCGCAGATAGTCGCGGCCATCCAGCACCACGATCAGCGGCGTGGGTTCTTCCACAGGCGGACGGTACAACCAAAGCTCGCGCGAACTCCCCGCGATGAGCTCGTCGGCGATGAGTGTATGCCGGGTGACTTCGCCCCGGGCGCCGCCGCGCGACGCGCGGAGCAGCGGCGTTGGGGCGGCATCGGGGCCATAGAAGAAACTATTGCGGCTGTCGACGCCGTTGAAGGTATCGCGCGCATTCAGCGGGTCCACGCTCTTGCGATTTCTGGTGAACAGGGCGTACTCCATGTAGACGTCGCGCGGAAATACGCGGGCATAAGTCCACAGCCCGGGCTCGATCTCGGTCATATTGGGCTCGGCCCGCGTATCGTCCTGGCGTGCCCAGCCGTCAAAATCGCCGGAGAGGCTGACCGGCCGGCGCGATTCGCGCACAAAGATCGCGGTGATCTGATCGCTGGGGCCGTCATCGATCAGCGGCGTGCCCTCGCGGCGGGCGCGGACGAGGAGGGGATGGGTCATTTGGTCATTCTAGACCGTTGGCGTGCGTCATTGTTCAGCGGGCAAACATCATTTGCAGGAGAATGGGAGAAGGGGAGAAAGGAATGCATTTGCCCTCCCTTTCTCTCCTTCTCCTGCAAAAAAGCTGTGCCCGCTGAACAATGACGGATGACGGATGACGGATGACGGATGACAGAGCGCGTCTACAATTCGGCCCGATGCTCACTTTGATGGGGCTTGGCCCCGGCGATGCCAGCCTGATGACCCGCGAAGCCTGGGCGGCCCTCGAAGCCGCGGACGCGTTTGTGCTGCGCACGCGCCGCCATCCCGCGGTGGCCGGGCTGCCCGCCCATCTCAAACGCCGCTCGTTCGATCGCTTCTATGACACCAGCGATGACTTCGACGCGGTGTATGCGCGCATCGTCGAAGCCGTGCTGAAACTGGCCCGCAAAGGCGATGTGATCTACGCCGTGCCGGGCCATCCACTGGTGGGCGAGGCGACGGTGCCACTCCTGTTGGCGGGCGCGCGCGAGGCCGGCATCCCGACCCGGATCATCGCCGGGCTCTCCTTCATTGAGCCCAGCCTCGAGGCGTTGGCGCTCGGCGAGGCCGCCCGCGGCGTGCCGCAGGTCGACCCGCTCGAGGGCCTGCAGATCTGCGATGCGCTCGATCTGGCCCGGCTGCGCCATCCGCCGCTCAACCCCGACAAGCCGGCCCTGATCGCCCAGATTTACTCGCGCGCCACCGCGTCCGAGGTCAAGCTCACCCTGATGAACCAGTACCCGCCCGGGCATCCCGTGCGGGTGGTCAACGCCGTCCGCGCGCGCACGCGCGTGCCAACGGTAGAACTTGCGCTGCATGCGCTCGATCGGGGCGAGTATTTTGACCACCTGACCTCGCTGTATGTTCCGGCGATCCCGCGCCGGGGCGGTTGGGGCGGGGCGAGCTTTGAAGAACTGCAGGAGACCATGGCCCGCCTGCGCGCGCCGGACGGCTGCCCATGGGATCAGAAGCAAACCCATGCCTCGTTGCGCGAGTCGCTGCTGGAGGAGGCCTGTGAGGTGCTGGACGCCATCGATGCAGAGGACCCGCAGGCGCTCAAGGAAGAGTTGGGCGACCTGCTTTTCAACGTGATCTTCCACGCCCAATTGG
>JBDSIP010000614.1:0-4694 GCA_039917915.1 Thermoflexales bacterium | reverse complement strand
CCATGAGCCATGAGCCATGAGCCATGAGCCATGAGCCATGAGCCATGAGCCATGAGCCATGAGCCATGAGCCATGAGCCATGAGCCATGAGCCATGAGCCATGAGCTATGAGCTATGAGCTATGAGCTATGAGCTTCGAGCTTTTCGAATGATCCGAACGCACAACTCACATCTCGTAGCTCACAGCTGAAAGCTCACAGCTCACAGCTCACAGCTCACAAATAGTCGCGCAACTCGCGGCTGCGGAGCGGGTGGCGCAGCCGGCGCAGGGCGCGGTTCTCGATCTGGCGGATGCGCTCGCGGGTGAGGCCGAACTTCTGGCCCACTTCTTCGAGGGTATAGCTCTTGCCGTTGACGAGCCCAAAACGCAGCCGGATGATGCGCTGCTCGCGCGGGGTCAGGGTTGACAGGACCTGTTCGACCTTGTCGCGCAGCAATGTTTCGATGACCGTCTGCGATGGCGAGGGCTCGGTCTCGTCCTCGATCAGCGAGCCGAATTCGCTGTCCTCTTCTTCGCCCACCGGCTGCTCGAGCGAGAGCGGCCGCCACGACACCGTCTGCATCCACTCGATCTTGCTCGGATCAAGGCCCATCTCGGCCGCGATTTCGGCCGGCATGGGCTTTCGCCCGAGCGACTGCTCGAGCTCGTGGGTGACCTTGTAGAGTTGGCGGATCCGGTCGTTCATGTGAACCGGCACCCGGATTGTGCGGGCCTGGTCGGCGATGGCGCGGGTGATGGTCTGGCGGATCCACCAGGTGGCATAGGTGCTGAAGCGGAAGCCAAGTTTGTAGTTGAACTTCTCGACTGCCTTCATCAGCCCCAGGTTGCCTTCCTGGATCAAATCCAGAAAGTGCACCCCGCGGCCCATATATTTCTTGGCGATGCTCACAACCAGGCGCGTGTTCGCCTTGATGATGTGCTCGCGGGCCAGCCGCCCGTCTTCAATCGCCGCGCGCAGGCGCGCTTCCGAATCTGCGGTGCGGGTCGCGCTGGTTGGCTTGAGCCGGGCGGCGGCGTGTTCGCCGCGCTCCATCCGTTTGGCAAGGCTGACCTCCTCGGCGGTGGTCAGGAGCGGCACGCGGGCCATCTCGCGCAGGTAGAGGGCGATGCTGTCGTCGGTGGCCTGGCCTTCCTCGGCGTCCTCGTCTTCGTCCTCATCCTCTTCGAAAAGGCTCAAATCCTGGTCGTCGTCGTCGTCGGACGTATCGGTGAGGCGCACCCCGGCTTCCTCGAGCGCGGCCATGATGCGCTCGATCTGCTCGAAGTTCTCATCCAGGTCCGGGACGAGCTCATAGATGTCCTCGAGCACCAGTCCGCCCTGCATCTCGGCCTTGATAATCAAGGCGGCAACGGTTTGTTCGTCGTCTAGGAGCATGGCGGATGAAAACCGAACGGGCGCGTCGTCAATCCGGGCCCCGATTCTTGTTGGACCAGTTGATTCTCAACCAATCGGCGGAATCCTCGCCGAGCAGCTTATCCATATTCGCCTGGGCTTTCTGATCATCTCGAAAGGCCGGGCTGATCGGATCGATGGGAATCGCCATCAGCACATGCTCGCGCACCGGTTCGGTCAGATCGATGAAGCCGTCGTCGGTTACATGGTGCAGCTCATCATCCTCGAGAGGATTCTCGGTGAGGCGATGATGGGGCAACGCAAAGAATACATCCTCAAGCTCGGTCGAGACGGGAAAATCGAACAGCTCGAGCGAACGCACGCACTGGACCTTGACCGCGCCCTCGATCCGGCCCTCAACCATGATGCTGTCCTGCATCCGGGTAAAGGTCAGCGCAGCGCTGGCGTTGTCGAGGCGCGTTTCGTCATCGAGCCAGACCGAATCAGCGTCAAACGATTCCGTTAGGCTCGCGCCAACCACGGCGTGAAGCAGCTTCGACACGCGGAAACGCATGCGACATTTTACCATCCGCATCGCGCGCCGGCCGAACAGGTGTTCTTGTTGATTGGCCTGTGGACAACGTGTGGGCGCGCCGCATTGCGCATGTGGAAAACCCAGCCGGTATTTCATCCATTCGTGTTGATAATCTGTGGGCAGGCATCCCCGTTCGCCGAACCTTAAACTTCTTCGCGATGGCGGCCCAAACTGGATGGGGCGCTTGCCGGCCAGCGCGCATGCGTGTAAGATTCGCCTCCCTACGCATCGCAAAGTTGATTCAATCGACGCAGTCCGCGATCAGGGATTAGGAAGCAGGAGTGACGGTGTCATGAAACCCGAAGACGCATGGCAAGCCACCGTTGGCGAAATCGAAATCAGCGCGGGTCGCGGCAACTACCTCACGTGGTTGCGGTCGGCCCGTTTTGTCTCATACGAAGACGGCCAATTCTTTGTTGGCGTGACCAATGGTTACGTAAAGGATTGGATGGAACATCGGATGGCGTCGACGCTGCAAAAGGCGTTGACTGACCGCATGGGCCGGACCGTCGAGGTGTCGGTCGTGCTGTTGACTCAGAATGGCGCCATCTCGAGCGCGACCTCCGTGAATCGATATATTGAAAGCGCGCTGGACAAAACCGCCCGCGAGCGCGAAGGCGCGACAGCGGAGCCGGCCGCGAGTCTGGCGCCCGAGCCGCCGGTTCGCCTGCGACCGGCCCAGGGCTCGATGCAGCCCATGACCGATGGCCTGATTTCGCGCTACACCTTCGAGTCGTTTGTGGTTGGCTCGGGCAACCGGATGGCCCATGCGGCCGCCATGTCGGTGGCCGAGTTTCCGCCGGACCGCTACAACCCGCTGTTTCTGTATGGCGGATCCGGCCTGGGCAAGACCCATCTCCTGCACGCGATTGGGCACGCCGCGCGCAAGCACGGCATGACCTGCGTCTATGTCACGTCCGAGGCGTTTGTCAACGAACTCATCACTGCCATCCGCGCCCAGGCGACCGAGGCCTTTCGCCAGAAGTACCGGCATGTTGACATGCTGTTGATGGATGACGCGCAGTTTATCGCTGGCAAGGAAAGCACTCAGGAGGAGTTCTTCCATACCTTCAACACCCTGCACAGCGCCAACAAGCAAATCGTGCTCACCAGCGACCGCGCGCCCAAGAGCATGGTCACCCTCGAGGACCGCCTGCGCAGCCGTTTCGAGTGGGGGTTGATGGCCGACATTGCGCCGCCCGACTATGAAACCCGGGTGGCCATCCTGCAGCAGAAATCCGCCCAACGCAATCTGGTTATGCCATCCGAGGTGATTGAGTTCGTGGCCAAACAGGTCCAGAGCAACGTGCGCGAGCTCGAGGGCGCGCTGAATCGCTTGTATGCGACGGCTGACCTCACCGGCCGGCCGCTCTCGGTCCAGCTTGCCCGCGACACCCTGGCCGATCTGGTCGGGCGCCGTTCGCACATCACGCCCTCGCAGGTGATCGAAACCTGCGCGAAGTTCTACAACATCTCGGTGCCCGAGATTGTGTCAGCTTCGCGCAGCCGTGAGATGGTTCAGCCGCGCCAGGTCGCGATGTATCTCATCCGCCAGGAGACTGACGCGTCGCTGCCCGAAATTGGCGGCTTGCTGGGCGGGCGCGATCACACCACAGTCATCCACGGCGTCGAGCGGATCAAGGAGCGCCTCGAGACCGAGGATAACCTCCGCCGCGACGTGATGAGCATCCGCGAGGCGCTCGCGCAGAATGTGCTCACGGCCTGATGTTTTCACACGGGGTTGATTGCCAAATGCAATCTCGTGTGATGCGTTAGGCGCCGCCCGGGCCGATAAACTCTTTGAGAGCGGCGTCGGGCATGCAGTCCACCCTTCCCGCTACAATTCCCGCCCAGGAGAATAACCATGGCATTAAAGGAAAGTCGCGGGCTGTATTTTGAGGAATTCATCGTTGGCGAAAAGGTCACGTCGCAGTCGCGCACGGTGACTGAGACAGATGTGGTCATGTTCGCCGGCCTCTCCGGCGACTTTAACGAGATTCACACGAGCGAGGCGTTCTCGAAGGGCGAACGTTTTGGCAAACGCATCGCGCATGGCCTGCTCGGGTTGAGCATCGCATCTGGCCTGGCTTTTCAGATGGGCTTCCTGGTCGGCACCGTTGAGGTGTTTCGGGCCATCGAATGGGAATTCACCGGGGCGATCTTCCTGGGCGACACCATCCGGGTGGTCGCCGAAGTGGCTGAGACCAAGCCGGTGCCGCGCCTGAAGAGTGGCAAGGTCGTGTTCAAGGTCAGCGTGCTCAACCAGGATGGCCAGCTCGTCCAGCGCGGAATGTGGACGGTCCTGATGAAGATGATGCCGGCATGATCATTATTGGATTGATGTCGGGGACCTCGGCCGACGGCGTGGACGCCGCCGTGGTCGAGGTCGGAGGCACGCCCGCACACCCGGCCTATCGCCTGCTCGCCCACACCCTTACCCCGCACACAGACGCGTTGCGCGAGGAGATTTTGGCCTGCGTGCGGCCCGAGCACGGCACGGTGGACCGCTTGTGCGCGCTGAACTTTGAGTTGGGTGAATCTTTTGCGTTGGCCGCTCTGACTGGCGCGCGCGCGGCCGGCGTTGCTCCGGAGCGGATTGACCTGATCGGCAGCCACGGCCAGACCCTCTGGCATGATGTGCAAGCGGGCCACGTCACAAGTACATTGCAGGTGGGTGAACTGGCGGTGATTACGGCCCGTACAGGTGTGACGACGGTAGGAAATTTTCGGGTGGCCGATGTCGCGGTGGGTGGACAAGGCGCGCC
>JBDSIP010000613.1:0-4160 GCA_039917915.1 Thermoflexales bacterium | reverse complement strand
GCAAGTGTACTTCGGTCTCACGCGAAGCGGGATTCGGTCTCATGCGAAGCCGCGGAGCCGCGAAGAATCCTCTATTTCTTCGCGGCTTCGCGTGAGATTCTTTCTTGTCCACGTTCGCGGCTTCGCGTGAGATTCTTTCTTGTCCACCATCGCGGCTTCGCGCGAGACATTCTTGTTCACGTTCGCGACTGCGCGTGATGTTCTTGCTTCGCGTGCGGGCTGGGCAGACCTGGTCTGGATGCAATCCGGGGTGCGTGCGCGCTGGACGGCCGGCGAAGCGGCCTGGGCGGACTATCTTGAGGCCCTTCTGAAGCGCCGGCATGAGCACGACATTGAGCTGGCCGACGCGCCCCGCCGCCTCAATGTAGATGAGTTTGATATCGAACTGGATGGCTGAATGTGGAAGACGACAGATCCCTGGTGAAGCCAGGGACCTGTCGCTTACCTTATCTACGGCATCGCCACGAACTCGAGCTTGAGCTTGACCTCATCGTCGGCCTTCAGCGTGCCGGCGATGTCTGGCGGGTTGAATTTGAAGTCGGTCATCTTGACCTGCGCGGTGGCCGTGCCGGTGAGTTTGCCGCCGGTCAGTTTCGCCGTAACGTCAAAACTGACCGGGATGGTGGTCTCGCGCACCGTCATATCGCCCGTCATCTTGAACTTGAGCTCATCGCCTTCCTTGTAGGCCGAGGGCAGGCCGGCGAGGGCGGTGGGCTTGAAGCGGGCCAGCGGAAACTTCGAGGATTCGAGGCTATTGCGGCGAATGAAGTTGTCCCGTTGGCCGCTGTCGCTCGCGAAGGCCGACAGGTCAATCGTGATTTCTCCGACCCTGGTTTTGGAGGGATCGGCGGGGTCAAGCGTGATCTCGCCGTTGACGACAGTCGTGACGCCAATAGCGGTGTTCAAGATGTTGCCGCGATTAATGAACACCTCGTTTACGGTGTAAGACGCCTTGCTCTGGCCGGGAACGATCTTATACGCGCCGGGTGTTGTGGGTTTTGGTGTGTCGGTTGGTTTGGCCGGCGGCGCGGTGCTTGCTGCCGGCGCTGCTGTCGCCGCCGGCTTTGGCCCGTCAGTCGGTTTCGCCGGGGCGGCGGTTGCAGTCGGCGGGGCGGCCTGGCCGCCGCAGGCTGCGAGCGCGAACATGGCGGCGATGAGCACGGAAAGGGTGGCGCTACGGTTTTTCATGTATTTCTCATTCTCCCCCAGGTCGCCGCGAGATGCGGCATATGGTTGGTGTACTGGGGCAGTGTTATACACGCGGCGTTTGGCGATCCCAATGATTCCGGTGAGAGGAGACCAAGAAGCTGGCCCCGCGCGGGTCTCAGAGTCCCGGAGCGTCTGGATAACTGGATAGAATGGCAGCGTGGACGATTTTCCCGCGCCCGTTCGACCAGACCGACTGGCGCCTGATGTTGCGCTGCCCATGACCTGGCGGATCGATCGGCTCGAGCTCGCGCCTGCGCAACGCCCGGCAGATCCGTCGGACCTCGTTGGGCCGGCGCTGGATCGGCCGTTGGCGTCGCTGCCGCTCTCTGAGTTGGTCGGCCTGGGAAGCCGCGTGACGATCGTGGCCGGAGGCGCATTCACCGGTATCTCAGACTTGTCGATGATCCCGCCAATTATTGAGCATCTCCGTCGAGCCGATGTGCGCGCGGACGATATCTCAATCCTGATCGCCAACGAGTCGGGACATCCTTCCGCAGCGCGTGTCTTGCCAGAGACGCTTGGGCTCGTCGAATCCGCAGTTGGGCGGATCGTGGTCAACGACCCCGGCGACCATGCCAGCCACACCTCGCTCGGCAGTGTCGAAGGATTCATCGTTCGAGCCCATCATCTGGCCGTCGAAGCCGATTTGTTGATTGCGACGGGCGCGGTTGCGCCCGATGAATACACGGGCTACTCAGGCGGCAGCGATGTGGTCGCCCTGGGCTGTGTCGACGACGAAGCATTGCGCGCGCTTCGGAGCGCCCGGTTTCTGGACGATGTCGGAGTTCGAGCCGGAAAGATCCGCGAAAATTCTTTCCAACGCACCGTGCGTGAGATTGGCCGTCGGGCCGGGCTGTTGTTTGTCGTCAACGCGCTGCTGGACCCGGAATCTTGTGCGCCCGTCGCCGTTGTCGCTGGCGCGCCCGTCGCCGTCCATGATGCCTTGGTGGCAATGGCCGCGCCGCTTTATGAATCTGAAGCGCCTGGCGCCCGCTACGACGTTGTGGTGTTGACCGAGGAGGATGACCGGCGGCGCACGCTTTACAACGCCAGTCCCGGCATTTCGGCCGTGACGCTTGCCCCCCGGCCGGTCTTGCGCACCCAGGGCGTGTTGATCGCCCAGGCGCAGTTCGCGGATACGACTGCGGCGATCGATGGGCGGATCACTATGCTACGCCCGAGCTCGTCGCAAGGTTTCTATCGCGCGCTGGAGGGCGCCGTCAGCGCCGATGTGCTGCTGAGGCAACTCCGCAGCCGGGGCCTGGCGGCAGGCGAGGAGCGCGCCTATCGCGTGGCGCAAGCCATGTCGGCCGGGGCGCATCTTGTGCTGTGCGACCCGCACTGGAAAGGCGGGCAGGGCTTCGGTTTTTCGACCGCTCGAACCATCGCCGAGGCCGCTGAAATAGCCGAATCGTATGTCGGGCGCCGTCCGCGCGCGCTCATCGTCCCGCAGCGGGGCGGGCGGCTGCCGGTGCCGTCGGAGCGGCCAATGAACGCCTCCGACAATCCCTTTGGCGACTGGGCCGCCGATGACGCCTGAGTTTTCAGACCGGGACGTCGCGCCCGGAATTGGCGCTGTTTGGCCTCGTTAACCCGTACAATACAACCCTATTTAGACAAGGAGTCTCAACGCAATGAAAGTATCGGTTATGCAGGAAAACTTGGCCAAGGGTCTTGGTGTTGTCAGCCGCGCGGTCGCTGGCCAGCGCGCGCCATTGCCCGTCTTGACACATATTTTGCTGTCGACCGACAATGGCCGGCTCAAGATTGCCGCCACAAACCTGGAACTTGCGATCAATTGCTGGATTGGCGCGAAGGTCGAGAACGAGGGCGCCATCACCGTGCCGTCCCGGACTTTTGCGGAGCTCATTACCCTTCTTCCGTCAGACGTGGTCAATCTCGATCTGAATGTGCGCACCCAGTCGCTGCGCATCCTGTGCGGCCGGACCGACAACAACGTCAAGGGCATCGACGCCCAGGAATTCCCGATCATCCCGACGTTTTCGCCCAACAATGTGGCCTATGTTGATGCCGCAGTGCTCAAGAAGATGATCGCCAAAGTGGTGTTTGCGGCGGCGACTGACGAGAATCGCCCAATGCTGACGGGCGTGCTGACCAAGATCGAGGGATCCAACCTGACCCTGGCTGCCTCGGACGGTTTCCGGGTGAGTGAGTGCCGCGGCCAGCTCAAGTCGCCGGTGGGTGAGCCCATCGCCATTCTGATCCCGGCCAAGGCAGTGGCCGAGGTGGGCCGCCTGATCGGCGAGCAGACCGAGCCGGTCGCGATCACGGTCACCCCGTCCGGAGCGCAGGCCCTGTTCCATCTCGACAATATTGACGTGGTGGCACAGCTCATCGACCAGCGCTTCCCGGATTACGCCAACGTCATCCCGCGGGCCTACAACACGCGCACCATCGTCAACACGGCCGAATTGCTCAAGGCATGCAAGCAGGCCAGCATCTTCGCCCGCGAGTCAAACAATCTTGCGCGTATTGCGATCGAGCCGTCCGAGGATGGCGCCGGCCGAATCCGGATCACCGCTCAGGCCCAGGAGACCGGCGATAACCAGAGCGAGTTGGAGGGTGTCGTGGTCGGTCCCGCGGTCGAGATCGGCTTCGATGCGCGCTTCCTGGTGGACGTGGCCTCGGTGATTGACACGCCCCAGGTCGCGATCGAGACCACCGCGGCCAAAGCCCCCGGTGTGATTCGGCCGATCGGCGATGACAGCTTCCTGCATGTCGTCATGCCGATGCACCTCTCGCGCTGAATGCGAGGCGATCATCCAAACACAACATCCCCCGGCGAAGCCGGGGGATGTTGTGTTTGGTTTACAGTCGTTCGCCAGCCTCGATAAGGACCGGCAGGATATTTTCAGGCGGCGGCAATGGGCAGGTCGCGTAGGGCGTGAAGGCGCACGGCGGGTTGTAGGCCCGGTTGAAGTCCAACTCAA
>JBDSIP010000612.1:0-6795 GCA_039917915.1 Thermoflexales bacterium | reverse complement strand
GGGCCAGGACTTTCCGCAGACGATCGACGAGCGGCTGGTCCTGGCCCCGAACGGAGGCGCGCTGTCAGTCTGGGGTTCGTCGGGATCCGGGGTTTCGCACGGACATGATTACCTTGCGCGTGGATTCTTCAATCAACTGTGGGGCAGCCAGCCGGGCACGGCGCGCCTGGGCCAGCTCATACAAGCCGGCTACCTGAGCCTCTTTCAGGGCGCCTACGCCTGCTGCGGCGATTCGATTCGAACCTACCTGTTGCTGGGCGACCCACTCACCCGGCCGCGGGTCTCGTACTCGTGGGTGGCCCCGGCCCGGGCATTTCTGCCGTTGATCAATCGCTAGAAACTATCCCAAAAGATTCGGCGAGATCACAATCCCCGCGCGAAACGCGGGGATTATGATCTCGCCGAAGGATTTTTGGCGAGGGTCGGGCGCAACGTCCGACCCTCATTTCTTGTTTTTGCGAGCCGTCAGAAAGCCGCGCAACGCGCCAAAACCGCCAGATACAGTAAAATACGCCAACGCCGGTTAAGCGGCGTTTAGCACGTCCCGCGCACAATCGAACTAGAAGTCTTTGGAGGTAGTGAGTGGCGACATTGAATCCTGGCGCGCCGAGCCGCAAGCCTGGTCTGACCAAGAAAACCCGCGAAGCGCTCCTGGCCTATGGTCTGCTGTCACCTGCGCTGCTCGGGTTGATCTTCTTCACCCTGATCCCGGTCCTGATTGGTTTCATGATCAGCCTGGCAAATTTCAGGGTGATCTTTCGCGAATGGGTGGGATTTGACAACTATGCCCGTGCGCTGGCGCCGGACAGCGAGATGTGGTCGTCGCTTGGGGCAACGATCACCTACTCGTTTATCAGCGTCCCGATTCAGCTTGGCCTGTCGTTGTTACTGGCGATGGTGCTGTATCAGAAGCTGCGCGGCCGGGCAATCTTCCGGGTCGTGATGTTCCTGCCTTACATCACATCGACTGTGGCCTCGGCGGCGGTTTGGGCGCGACTTTACAGCCCGGACCTGGGCTTGATCAATTCCATCATCAAGGCGCTCGGCGGGGAGCCGCTCAAATGGCTGCTCGAGGACAAGGGCATCTTCACCCTGATGGGTCAGGCGGCCGGCATCACTTTGCCGGAAGGCATCACTGGGCCCAGCCTCGCGATGGCGGCAGTCATCATCTACACCACCTGGGTGTTTGTCGGCTACGACACCACAATCTTTTTGGGCGGGCTCGGCAATATTCCAAATGAGATGTATGAAGCGGCCAAAATCGACGGCGCTGGAGGTTTCCAGCTCTTCCGCCATATCACGCTTCCACTGTTGTCGCCGACGACGTTCTTCCTGGTCTTGGTGACGATCATCGGAACCTTCAAGGCCTTCAATCACATCTGGGTCATGACCCAGGGCCGGAATGGCACAAACACGGCAGCCATATTGACGTATCGACAGATGTATGAGTTCCAGCGGGCGGGCTACGCCTCGGCGCTGGCATTCTTGCTGTTCACCGTCATTCTTGGGATCACCATCTTCCAGCAATGGTATGGGAACCGGAAGGTGAATTACTAGCGCTGCTGACACCCCATGCAAATTGCCACGCCTGCCCCCGTCCCAGCCCGAGCGCCCGTCAACGACCTCAACCGGGCCAATCCGTTGCTGTACGTTGTGCTCATCGTCGTCGGCGTCGTCGCGCTGGCGCCTTTCGTGTGGATGATCCTCAGCTCAATCAAAAGCTTTGGCGACTTCTCATTCGTCGACTTCAGCAATCTGCAGAACATCGGGAAGTCGTTCTGGCCCTGGCCGCCATTTGGCGATTCGGCGCCGGCCTTCAGCAACTTTGCCGACGCGATCGAACGGATTGATCGCAGCTCGGAGTACCGCCGCCTGACCGGCATTCCGCTGTTCGTTCGCCAATTCATCAACACCCTTGGCGTCAGCCTCGGTGTGGTGTTCGGCGTCCTCGTAACCTCGGCGCTCGCAGCCTATGCGTTTGCGATGCTGGAGTTTCCCGGCCGAAACGTCCTGTTCGTCATCGTGCTGATGACGCTCATGATCCCCGAGGAATTGGTGCTGGTGCCGCGCGTCATCATGATGTACGAGCCCCTGACTGCGGAGGCCGCTGCCGGGCAGGATCTGCTCATCTCTCTCATTCCCAGGTTGGGCTGGCAAAACACTTCGGCTGCGTTGACCCTGCCATTCATGACCAGCGCCTTTGCGATCTTTCTGCTCCGCCAGTACTTCATGCAGATTCCGAAGGAGTTGTTCGACGCTGCTCGGATCGATGGGGCAGGACACATGCGTTACCTGACGACCATGCTTACCCCGCTGGCGAAGCCCGCCATCATGACCGTGGGCCTGCTCCAATTCATCGGGTCCTGGAACGAGTTCAAGTGGACCCAATTGGTCACCCGCACGCTCGAACAACGCACGTTGTCCGTCAGTTTGCAGAACTTTCTCCAGACAGACGGTGGCGCCGAAGGCCAACTCGCTATGGCGGTCGCGGTCATGATTGTGGTGCCGATCATCATCCTGTACTTCTTCACCCAGCAGTACTTTGTTGAGGGCGTCGCGAAAAGTGGGTTGAAATAGGAGGCGGTCTATCGGAGAAAATCAAACAGAGTTCCACTACGCCATTAGTACTGTTGCGCTGGCCCCGTCGCCGCAACGAGTGTATATTGCAGGAGGGGGAAACCCCAAAGCAGGCCGCGAACCGGTTCCCGACAATGACACGCCGGATTGCGACCATTCACAAAAGAGGAGATACGATGAGCTTCAAGAAAGTTCTTCCGCTCGCCGTGGCCGCTGCAATGCTGCTCTCGGCCTGCGCCGCCGCTGCGCCCGCCGCACCGACGGCCGCGCCCGCCAAACCCACTGACGTTCCCAAGGCCGTCGTAAACAACCCGCCGAAGACGGCGGCGGAAGTTGACGCCATTACCCTGAGCAAGGAAAAGCCGACTGAAATTCTGTTCTGGCACCGCTACACCGGCGCCACCTACAGCGTCGTTCTCGAGATCGTCAACGATTTCAACACGAAGAACCCGTATGGCATCACGGTGAAACTTGAGAATGCCGGCTCGAGCTACGATGATGTATTCAACAAGGTGAACGGCGCGATCGCCGCCAACGCCGCCCTGCCCGACGTCGTCATCGCCTATCAGAACCAGGCCGCCAGCTACCGTGATCTGGGCAAGGCCGTGAATCTCAAGCCTTTCCTCGAGAGCCCCAAGTATGGCCTGACCGCCGACGATGTTAAGGACTATTACAAGGCCTTCATCGACAGCGACCGCGCGCCGCAATTTCCGGGTGAAGTGCTCGGCTTCCCGACCCAGCGCTCGATGGACTCGCTGTATGTGAACCTGGACATGCTCAAGGCCCTGGGCTACAGCGCCCCCCCGAAGACCCTCAAGGAATTTGAGGAAATGGCGTGCAAGGCCGCGGACAAGAGCAAGGAACAGTATGGGTTCATCTGGCGCGGCGACGCGTCCAATTTCGCCTCATTCGTGTTCGCCAACGGCGGCCAGATTCTGAAGGAAGACGCCAGCGGCTATGACTTCAACAGCCCAGCCGGCGTTGAGGCCCTTAGCCTGATCCAGCGCCTGTTCAAGAATGGTTGCGGCGTCGAACTGCCCACATCTGAGCGCAACGGCGACCAGACCCGCTTTGCCAACGGCAAGCTCCTTTTCGTCACATCGTCACAGGCCGGTCTGCCGTTCTACGCCGACGCGGTTGCCAAGGGCGCCAAGATGAAGTGGACGATCACCCGCTTCCCGCAGGCCGACAACGCCAAGCCGGCAACGAACCTGTATGGCGCGTCCTGGTCGGTCATGAAAAACACGCCCGAGAAGGAATTGGCGGCGTGGCTGTTCATGAAGGCCTTCGGCGAGAAGGACAACACAACCAGGTTCTCGAACATCTCGGGCTACTTTCCGGTCCGCGCGAGCGCCGCCACCGGCGTCGTTGATGCGACCAAGAAGGACAAGCGCTTCGCCGAATATCCCGAAGCCGCTGAAGGCTTCGCCAGCCTGTTCACCCAGGCGATGCCCTACGGCAAGATCGAGGCCCCGATCGCCGGCTACGACCCCGTCCGCGCCGCCATCAACGAGATGGTGATTGCGGTGGCCGTCAAGGGCCAGGGCGACCCCAAGGCCGCGCTGGATGCCGCGGTGGCCAAAGCCAACGCGATCCTGAAGGAAAACGCGCCGAAGAGCAAGTAGGTTTTTTTGAAGAACGGCATCCCCGGCTTCGCCGGGGATGCCGATCTTCAAAAGTGATCAAGAAGTCCGCCGGCGCAGCCAGGCCTTTTCCACTTCGATGGCGGCAAAGACGATGACCCCAGTCAGAAGGGCCAGGGCATAGTCGCCGACATCCAAGGGTTGAACCTTGAAGAAGTCCTCCAGGAACGGCAGATTGAGCGCCAGGACCTGCCCAACGAACACAATCGCGATCATCACCAGGAGCGGCTTGTTGGCACCCAGCCCGATCCGGAAAAACGACTGACGATGCGAGCGCGCGGCAAGGGCCTGACCCACCTGGGCGAAGGCGAGAACTGAGAACATCATCGTCTGCCACTCCGGCCTGCCCTGAGCCCAGTAGAAAGCGCCAATCCCAAGGGTCAGGACCGTCAGCAATACGCCCACCCAGGCCGCCCCAAATCCAAGCCCGCCGCTGAAGATGCCGGCCTTCGGCGAGACAGGCGGCCTGCGCATGGCATCGCGTTCAACCGGCTCAAATCCCATTCCAAGGCCAAGAAGGCCGTCCGTAAGCAGGTTCAGCCACAGCAATTGCAGCGGAAGCAACGCCACCGGCATTCCCAGCAACGGCGCGATCAGCATCACGCCGACCTTCCCGATATTGCCGCCGATGGAGAACTTGACGAAGCGGCGCACATTATCGTAGATTGCCCGACCCTCTTCGATGGCGGCGACGATGGTGGCGAAATTGTCATCGCGCAACACCATGTCGGCGGCTTCCTTGGTGACGTCGGTGCCGGTGATGCCCATGGCCACGCCAATGTTGGCCTGTTTCAAGGCCGGCGCGTCATTGACTCCGTCGCCGGTCATTGCCACGATATGCCCGCGCCTCTGAAGCGCCTCGACGATGCGCAACTTCTGCTCGGGGGCGACCCGGGCATATACCGAGACGCGCTCAACCGCGTCCGCCAGGCCGGCTTCATCGAGAGCGGCCAACTCCTTGCCCGTCATCGGACCTACGGTTGCGTCGCGGGCCAGGATGCCGAGATCCGTTGCGATGTAGCGCGCGGTCAGCGGGTGATCGCCGGTGATCATCACCGGCCGGACGCCGGCCTGCCGGGCTATCCGAACCGCTTCTCGCGCTTCAGCCCGAGGCGGGTCAAGGATGCCAAAGAATCCGACGAAGACCAGATCACTCTCAAACGCCAGCGTCAATGCGCCAAATGTGACGAGCGGGCGGAACGCCACCCCTAACACGCGCATGCCATTGGCGGCGAGGTCGGCATTGGCCTGCTCGATGCGGGCGATGTATTCAGCCGTCATGGGCGCGGCGATGCCGTTCATCCACACCCGGGTCGAAATCGCGAGTAGCCCATCGACGGATCCTTTGGTGAAGGAAATATGGCCGGCCGGCGCGCCCTGAACACCCATGGCGCGGGCAAGGTCCGGCAAACCGGCCGAGTCGACTACGGCGTGAATGGTCGTCATGCGCTTGCGTTCCGAATCAAAGGGAAGCTCGCCGACGCGAGGCAAGACCGACGCAAGCGCTTCACGCGTCAGGCCGGCCCGGCCGGCGGCAACAAGGAGCGCGCCTTCAGTCGGATCGCCAATCGTCTGCGTTCGGGCGGCGGCGGCATCCCACTCGACGAGGGCATCATTGCACAGCGCCCCGCCCGCGAGGAGAAGCTGCAAGGGCTCGGCTTCGACCGCGAAGGACTTTTCGCCCGGGCTGTAGGCGGGCGCGTCCTGGCGCATGGTTTCGTCGATATCGACCCGATGGCCGGCAACGTCAAGGACGACGACCGTCATTCGGTTCTCGGTCAGCGTGCCGGTCTTGTCCGAGCAAATGACCGTAACCGAGCCAAGGGTCTCGACCGCGGGCAATTTTCGGATGAGGGCGTTACGTTGAAGCATGCGGCGCGCGCCAAGGGCGAGCGTAAAGGTGACGACGGCTGGCAACCCCTCCGGGATGATGGCCACCGCGACGCTGACAGCGGTCAGCAGCATCTCCTGGACGGTCTCGCCACGCCATACGCCGATGAGGAGCACGAGCGCGGCGATGGCGGCGCCCGCAATGGCCAACCCCTTGCCGAGGCGATCCAGACGGGTCTGAAGCGGGGTGGCCTCGTCCGTTGCGTTTTGGATGAGCGCGGCGATCCGGCCAAGTTCGGCCTGCATGCCCGTTGCGATGACGACCCCAGCGCCCCGGCCATATGTCGCGATTGTGCCCATAAAGGCCTGGTTGCGCCGGTCCCCCAGGTTGCTTGTTTCGGCCGGCAGCGCTGCGGTGGACTTTTCCACGGCCTCAGACTCGCCAGTGAGGGCCGATTCCTGGATTCGCAGGTTGGCGACTTCGATCAAGCGCAAGTCGGCCGGGACGACGTTGCCGGCCTCGAGCAGGACAATGTCGCCGGGAACCAGGTCTTGGGCGGCGAGTTCGCGAACAGCGCCATCCCGGCGGGCGCGAACGATCGGGACGGACATGCGTTTGAGGGCCGCCATCGCCCGTTCGGCCCGATATTCCTGAAAAAACCCGAGCAGCCCGAACAGGATGACGATGGCGAAGATCGAGATGGATTCGTTGGCCTTGCCCAGCAAGACTGACAGGGCGCCGGCG
>JBDSIP010000611.1:0-3322 GCA_039917915.1 Thermoflexales bacterium | reverse complement strand
ATTCTTTGTGCAGCCGGGAACGGCGGGAAATGGGGCGATCGACGGGGCTTGAACCCGCGACCCTCGGTACCACAAACCGATGCTCTAACCAGCTGAGCTACGATCGCCACGGTGCGTCGTTGAGTGTTCCCCAAGGCGCGCGCGGTCCTTAAGGTCGGGGGTCAGCGAAGGCAAGCTATGGGGCACCCACCGATGAAGGCCATCAACGCCACGATCCTGAAGTTTGGCTACCCCGCGACGCTGGTTCGCGAATTTGCGCACTGGGTGGTGCTGGTGCGGCCGGCGCAGGTGACGTTGGGCTCGCTCGTCCTGGCAGCGAAAAGCGACGCCACGGCTTATGGCGATCTCCCCCCCGAAGCGTTCACCGAGCAGGCCGCGGTCATTGCCGCGATCGAGCCCGGCCTCAAGGCGTTCTGCGGCTATGAGCGGATCAATTATTTGATGCTGATGATGGTCGACACCGACGTCCACTTCCACGTCATCCCGCGCTATTCTGGAACCCGCGAATGGGGCGGCCTCGAACTTGCCGACCGGGGGTGGCCAGGACCGCCCGACCTCAAGTCCGCAACCGACCTGTCGCCAAGTCAAACCAAAGGCATACGCGACGAACTTGCAAAGATTTTTGGCTAACCCCGTCCATCCCGTCGCAATCTTGCGCGGTTCCGGCTACGGGCGCATCACTCCAAGGGGAGAATGCCATGCCGAATCGGCGTTCCGCGACGGCTACGGCCGGTGTATCGCTCCACGGCGCGTTGATCGCGGCGCGCCTTGATCCACACCTCGTCTTGCTCCTCGAAGACATGCCCCACAAGACGGTCTCGGTCGATCCGCGCCGGCCGTTCCGCGAACCCGGGAGCCCTCGCGATGAAGTCATGTTCGTGCTCTCGGGCATCCTGTGCAAATATAAGAACGACGGCAGCGGCCGCCGCCAGATCGTCGCGCTGCGCTTTCAGGGCGAAGGGATCCTGCCCCACGACGGCCTGGCCGATTATGGCATCCAGGGCATCGTTCGCAGCGAAGTCCTGGTCGGGAAGGCCGCCGAACTCGATCGCATCGTCGACGCGCACCCCGAACTGTTCCGTTTCTTCTGGCGCCTGATCCAGCGCAACGAAGCCATCAGCTATGAATGGCTGGTCAATTGCGGCCGGCGCGATTCCACCGCCCGGGTCGCGCATCTGCTGTGCGAGACGGCGGCCCGGAGCGGTATCCAGGGCGAGAACGGCCGGATGACCAACCCGTTCACCCAGCAGCAGATCGCCGACATCACCGGGCAGACCTCGGTCAACGTCAACCGCGTCTTTGCCGGCCTGCGGCGCCAGGGGCTGATCGAGCGCAAGGGGCGTGAAATCCGGTTCAAGGATTGGGCGGAAATGCGCCGACTGGCAAGTTTCCAGCCCACCTATCTGGGGTGAATTCCGGACGGGTTGCAGCCCCCTATTTCCTGTCATCGATGTGTCACGGCCGCGTCATTCGCGCGTAGCTTTTCGTCCCTAAATCGCGGGTCGTCGGACGGCGTTGGGCCGCCCAATAGGGGACTCAAATGAACCAGATATTCAACTATGCCGCGGCGCTGCTGGTTACGGTGTCGCTGCCGACCGCGGCCGAGGCCCGCACCCAGATGCGCGCGGTTGGATCATCCACCGTCTATCCGTTTGCCAAGGCGGTCGCCGAGCGCGTTGCTCGCGCCAATCCGCGGCTCGGCACGCCGATCATCGAATCGACCGGCACCGGCGCCGGCATGAAACTATTCTGCGCCGGCGTCGGCGAGCGCTTTCCCGACATCGAGAACGCTTCGCGGCGGATGAAAGCGTCCGAAGCCAAATTGTGCGCGGCCAACGGCGTTACCAAGGTCACCGAGATCCAGGTCGGCCTCGACGGCGTCGCTTTCGCCACGTCGAAGCGGACTCCGCTCGCCGGCCTGACCCAGCGCGACATCTATTTGGCGATTGCCAAAACGCCGTTCGGAAAGCCCAATCGGGCAAAGACCTGGAAGGACGTCAACGGCAAGCTCCCGGCGCTTCCGATCCGTGTTTACGGGCCGCCCACAACCAGCGGCACACGCGACGCGCTTGGCGAGCTGATCATGACCCCGCCGTGCGATTCAAATCCGAGCATGGCGGCGATGAAGAAAGCCGATGAAGCCAAGTATAAGGCGATCTGCACGGGGGTCCGTACCGACGGCGCTTACATCGAAACGGGCGAGAACGATAACCTCATCGTCCAGAAGCTCGAGGGCAATCCCGGCACGGTCGGGGTGTTCGGTTACTCGTACCTCGAAGAGAATGCGGACAAATTGAAGGGTATCCCGATCAACGGCGTGGTCCCGACCTACCAGTCGATCAGCAGCTTCAAATATCCCGGCGCGCGGCCGCTCTATGTGTACGTCAAGAACGCCCACGTCGGAGCGATCCCGGCGGTGCGGGCGTTCATCGCCGAGTTCACCAAGGAGAGCACGTTCGGCCCGAACGGCTATCTGCTGCGGGCCGGCATGGTGGCTGCTCCCAACAACATCCGGGCGCGCAGCCAGGCCGCCGCCCGGGCGCTGGTTCCGCTCAACTTCGCGGGCCTCAAATAGGGCCCTCTTTCGCAACGCTCAATGATTGAAGCACCCGCCCAGTTGGGCGGGTGCGAGAGACCTCAACGAGGTTGGGGGAAAGGGAATTAAGATGATACGCAACAAGCTTTTTGCTGCGCTCCTCGGTGGAAGCGCGCTGGTTTTGTCGACTACCGCTTATGCCCAGGAAGCGCCCGCGGCCCAGCAGGAGCCGACTGAGCCAGACCAGTCCGACTCGACCGCCGATGCCGCAATCGCCGCGGCCACTCCGGTCGACGATGCCGAGGCAAAAATCGAGCTTCTGCAGGCCCAGGTCGAAGCGCTCCAGGAAGCCCTGGAAGGCGTTAAGGCGCAAATGGCCAAGGCCACGCCGACCTGGAAGGGTGCACCGCTGTATGAAGACAAGGACGAAGGTTGGTCGTTCAAGCCGCGTGGCCGCATCCAATATGATGCCGGCTTTGTGTCCAATCCCGATAATCAGCCGAATGGCGGCCTCCTCACCCGCAACCTCGGGTTCAACACTCGCGTCCGCCGCATCCGTCTCGGCGCGGAAGGCACGATTCCGGGTGGGTTCGGCTACAAGTTCGAGATGGACTATGCGAACTCAACCGTCGGCTTTGGCGACGCGATCATCACCTACGCGCCGAAAGGCAAGATCTGGAATTGGGCCGTTGGCAACCAGGAGTCGCTCGACGGCCTGGAGCAAATCACGAGTTCGCGCTTCATCTCGTTCATGGAACGCGCAGCGTTTAACGACGCTTTCGTCAA
>JBDSIP010000610.1:0-3184 GCA_039917915.1 Thermoflexales bacterium | reverse complement strand
TATCTGATTGGCGACCTACAATGTCCGGTTTGGGTCGAGACAAGACCGTAAGCAGATCGTCTGCTCTCGGCCACATTAAGCCGCCCGGCAGCTTGGCGCCCATTGCGGTCGTAGGCGGCAGGCTTGGCGCGACCCGAAAGCTGCCATTCGATTTCGACAGCGGCGCCGCAGCCCCACAAGATAGCAAGCGAGGTTGTCGGCTTGCCCCACTACGGTCGTTCGACCTTGCTGCCCTTGCACAACCTGCCGGCATAGAGTAGCGGACTGTTTCATAGTTTTAACACGTTGGAACAAACATGACTCCCAGACGGATTCTTTCAGACGCACGCGCGGCGCTTGCCGACGACCTTGCCGAGGCCCTCGTCCAGCTCAAGGACAAGTCCGATGCAAAGGCGCTGCTCGCCGACCTTTGCACGCCGGCAGAAATCCACACGCTGGCGGAGCGCTGGCACGTGGCCAAGCTGCTCGACGCGGGCGAGCTTACCTATCGCGAGATCCACGAGGCCACCGGCGTCAGCACCACCACCATCGTCCGGGTCGCCCGCTTCCTCCGCCAGGAGAATAATGGCGGCTACCGGCTTCTGCTCGACAGCGTGACGGCCAGGCGATGAGCCCCAATCGCAACCGCCTGCACATGGCCGTGCAGAAATCGGGCCGCCTGTCGGACCGGTCGCGCCAGCTGCTGAAGGATGCTGGCCTACGCCTCAGCGAAAGCGGCAAGAACCACCTTGCCGCGCGCGCCGAGAATTTCCCGCTCGACCTGATGTACGTGCGAGACGACGATATTCCAACGTTCGTCGCAGACGGCGTCTGCGAGCTGGGCATCGTCGGGCAGAATGTGCTCCAGGAATATTCGCTCGGCCTGCCCGAACCGCGGATCGAGGAAGTCACCCGGCTGGGGTTCGGGCGGTGCAGCCTGAAGATCGCCGCTCCTGAAGCCTTGAACTCCTTCCAGCTCAAGATGCTGGACGGACATCGGATCGCCACCAGCTATCCTCGCTTGCTCGCGCGGTTCCTTGAAGGCCACGGCCTTGCCGCCGACGTCGTCACCATGCGCGGCGCGGTCGAGCTTGCGCCGCGATTGGGGATCGCGCGGTTCATTTGTGACCTTGTCTCGACCGGCGCGACGCTGGAAGCGAACGGCCTGGTCCCGGTGGCCGACGTGTTCGATAGCGAGGCGGTGCTGGTGCGGACGCTGAACCCGATCGACGGTCCGCACCGCGCCAAGGCGGACGCGCTGCTGACCCGCATCGACGGCGTAATCGCCACGGCGGAAAGCAAATATATCGTCCTCAACGCGCCCGAAGCGGCGCTCCCCACGATTACCGAAATCCTGCCGGGCGCCGATGCCCCGACGGTCGTGCCGCTGATTGGCCGGCCGGGCCATGTCGCGGTGCAGGCGGTGTGCCAGGAATCAGTTTTCTGGGAAACGCTCGAGCGGCTGAAGGCGGCCGGGGCGTCAGCAATCCTCGTCATGCCGATCGAAAAGATGATGATGTGATGCGGTTCGACTGGTCCGACCCATCGGTGCGCGCCAAAGCGCTGGCCCGGCCGCGCGGACGCGATGATGCCGCGCTGCGCGAAGCCGCCAGCGCGATCGTCGACGACGTGCGCGCGCGCGGCTGGCAGGCGCTGGCCGAGCAGGCGCTGCGCATCGACGGGCGCGAGCCGGGCCCCCTTTCGGTTGCGCCGTTCGCCGTTGAGGCCCGGCGCTCGCTGCCGATCGAGGCGCAGGACGCGATGCATCTTGCCACGCGAACCATCGAAATGTTCCACCGGCAGACGCTGCCGGTGGACGCGGATGTGATCACCTATCCGGGGCTCAGCGTCGCCAAACAATGGCGGCCGCTCGCCCGCGCGGGTCTTTACGTGCCGGGCGGCAGAGCACCTTTGTTTTCGACGCTGTTAATGCTGGCAATCCCGGCGCGAGTTGCGGGGGTCGGCGAACTGGTCGTGGTCACTCCGCCGCGCGCCCAGGGCGGTCTCGATCCCGCGATCGCTCTTGCCGCTGAATTGGCTGGGATCGACACGATCTGGGAAGTCGGCGGCGCGCAGGCGATCGCGGCGCTGGCCTACGGCGCGGGTAACATCCCGGCGGTCGATCGGATCTGCGGACCGGGCAATGCCTGGGTTTCGGCCGCCAAGTCGATCGTCGCTTCGCGTGCCGGCGGTCCCGGGATCGACCTACCCGCTGGCCCCAGCGAGCTGATGGTTATTGCCGACGACAGCGCGTACCCGGCGACGGTGGCCGCCGACATGCTGAGCCAGGCCGAGCATGACCGCGATGCGCAGGTGCTGCTGGTGTCGCCATCGGCGCCGCTGATCGATGCTGTCTACCAAGCCTTTCAGCGCCAGTCGGCGGCGATCGGCGGAGCCAATGCGCCCCCGCGCTTCATCCGCTGTGCCGACCTCGAGGAAGCAATCGCCATCGCCAATGCCTATGCCCCCGAGCATCTGTCGCTCGCTTGCAAGGGCGCGGCGGCGATGGTCCCGGCCATTCGCAGCGCCGGAGCGATCTTCGTCGGTCACCAGGCGGCGGAATGCTTCGGCGACTATCTCGCAGGGTCAAGCCACGTGCTTCCGACCGATGGGGCGGCGCGCTTTACGGGCGGGATTTCCACGCTCACCTTTATGAAGGCGATCACGGTCCAGCAGATCACGCCGGAGGCGGCTGCCGTGTTGGCTGCTCCGGCCGCCGCGCTGGCGCGGCTGGAAGGACTGGAGGCCCACGCCCTCGCCGCCGAAGCGAGGCGCGCGGCATGAGCGTTGTCCAGCGCCTCGCGCGCCCGGCCATCCTCGCGTTGCCGCCGATCGATATCGCCGGCGCGCCGCTGCCGGGGACGGTGCGGCTCGACGCCAACGAAAATCCCTATCTCCCCCTTGTCCAGGGTCACCCAGGGATCAATCGCTATCCCGAACCTCAGCCCGACGCACTTCGCAGGCGCATGGCCAACCTCTCCGGCGTCGCGCCCGAGCAACTGTGGGTGACGCGCGGCAGCGACGATGCCATCGACTTGCTGATCCGGAGCTTCTGCGAAGCGGGCAAGGACAGCGTCGGAATCGTCGAGCCGACCTTTTCCGCCTACGCCCAGTTCGCGCGCATCCAGGGCGCGGGCGTCCTCACGGCGCGGCTGGGCGCAGAGTTCGATTTCAACGCCGATGCGGTGCTGGAAACAATGCACGC
>JBDSIP010000609.1:0-3407 GCA_039917915.1 Thermoflexales bacterium | reverse complement strand
GCCCATGAAAACCCGCTCGCGCCAGCGGGCTGGAATCGCGTCCCGCCCGAAGAACGCGCCGGCGAGCTGGGCGCACACCGCCGCTGTCGTGTCGGCGTCATCGCCCAGGTTGGCCGCCTGTAGAACGGCCGCCTCGAAAGACTCCGCCCGCATAAAACACCACAGCGCCGCCGAGAGGCAGTCAATGACATAGCCCGTGCCGCGGATCTGACTCACCGCCAGCGCGCGGTATTGGCCGGCCGCGATCGCGCGAACACTTGGCTCGTGATAGGGCCGATCATCGCCAAACAGAATGACCTCTCTGGGTGCGCCCCGGACGGCGCGCACGAGCGCGCGGCTGAGAAAGGCGCAGGCTTCGAGACACTCCGGCGCGCCATGGGTTGTGCGCGAGCTCTCGACCGCCTGGCGCGTGGCCGTGTCGAGATCGCGGTGATACAGAATGGGCACCGGCGCCAGGCGCATGATCGACCCATTTCCGGCGCTGCCCGGGTCGACAGATCCCGAGATTGGATTGCCCGTGCGCTGGAACCGGCTCAGGGCCGCATTCGTGGCATTGCCGATATCAAAGAAGCTGCCCGTGCTGCTCATGTAGCCTTTGTCGCGCCAGGCGACATACTTGCGCATCTGATCGCCGGCATCGAAGCCACGGCATTCAAGCAGGCTGTGCCCCAGGCAAAGCGCCATCGATGTGTCATCCGTCCACTGCCCGGGTTTCAGTCCGAATGGCCCGCCGCCGACCATGTCCGTAATCGGCTTCAAGGACCCGCGTGGCTTGAATTCGAGCGTTGTTCCGACCGCATCCCCCGCGGCCAGACCCAGCAGCGCGCCAATGGCGCGCTCCCGGGCAGGATTTGCAGGTGTTGAGGCCGGGTGCGGTTGGGTCATTTGGACAATCCCTTTTTCTCCGCCCGCTCGATCAGCCGGCCGAGATAGTGGCTGCGAAGCTGCTGGTTGGCCTGCGCCTACAGCGGCGGTTCGTCGCCCATGCACACACCAACCCGCCGCGCGGTTGTCACCCATTCGTGATCGAGCGGGACGATCTTGCGCCGGCCAACGACATCCTTCAGGGGCACCGCAACCGTGCCATCGCCGCGGGCGGCAATCAACACCCCGAACACGCCTTTCTCGATGTAATCGACGGCGGCGGTCCCAATCCGCGTCGCCAGCAGCCGATCCGCGGCGCTGGGTGTGCCACCGCGTTGGACATAGCCCAGGATCGTCACCCGGGACTCAAGCCCGGTGAGTTCTTCGAGTTGCTTCGCCAGACGAATCGTATTGCCGGCACGTTGCGCCTCGACGGCCGCAATTGCCTCGCGCGCGTGTTTGCGGGTGACGGGGCTCTTCGCATTGGCCAGCCTGGCTTCGGCCCGGGTCAACTCGGCTGCCAATTCCTTCGGCATGGCGCCTTCCGAAACGGCCACGATGCTGAAGTGCCGTCCCTTGCGGCTGCGCATGCGGATTGCTTCCGCCACCGCCAGAGTGTCATAGGGAATTTCGGGGATCAGAATCACATCCGCCCCGCCGGCGGTGCCGGCGGCCAACGCCAGCCAGCCGGTGTTGTGACCCATGGTCTCGACAACAATGATCCGATGATGACTGTGGGCGGTGCTGTGCAGCCGGTCGATGGCCTCCGTGGCGATCCCAAGTGCGGTGTCGAAGCCAAACGACACGTCGGTGCCTGTGAGGTCGTTGTCAATGGTCTTGGGCAGCGTGATGACGTTAAGGCCCTTCTTCGCCAGGGTCCAGGCATTCTTGGCCGTGCCGCCGCCGCCCAGGCATACAAGCGCATCGAGCTGGTTCTTGTGATAGGTCTCGACCATGGCATCGGTCATGTCCATGATCTTGCCGCCCACCAGCATCTTGTCCGGCTTGTCCCGGCTGGTGCCCAGGATCGTGCCGCCCTGGGTCAGGATCCCGGCCAGCGCGATGCTGTCCAGTTGGATGAATCGATTGTCCAGCAACCCTCGGAAACCGTTCTGAAAACCGAGCACGTTCCAGCCATGGAGGTTGATCGCAGCCTTGCCCACCCCCCGGATCGCTGCGTTGAGGCCGGGGCTGTCACCTCCAGCGGTGAGGATGCCGATGGACTTGGTCATGGGGAGAGTATAAAACTGAACGGGATGCAGAATTCAGAATTCAGAAAACAATCTGTGGAGAAACTTTCTGCATTCACAGGCCGGCGTTTCCTACGACGGTCACAATGATGCCGCTGGCGGTTTGCATCACCATCCCGGGAGTCGCATAGGCGGTTCGCACAAAACCGAGCGCGTCGGCGCTCGCGACTGACGTTAAGGCTCCTGCCGAAGCGCCATCAGCGAACAGCGCCGCGCCCGCGCTTGCGGCGCCTTCCACGCGCAAGCGCATCAGGCGCTTCGCCATCTGGCCGCGCGCGTCCATCCGGGCGATGATCTCCTGCCCGATGTAGCAACCCTTGGAAAAGCTCACCGCGGCGCGCAGGCCGGCCTCGAGCGGGATGTAGTCCTCGCCGATCTCGTTGGGATAGCGGGGCCAACCGCGTGAAATCCGATACGCCTCAAAGGCAGCGCCATCCTCAACGCCGTCCGACGCCGGCCCTGGGTCCAGAATCAGCCAACCATGGGGCGGCCATGGGATACCGCCCAACGGTGCCACTTCAGCCTCAAACACGCCCCGTGCCCCGGCCATGCCGACTACGGCGATCTGGACATCGTCATTGAAGAAGATGTATTTGCGCAGCCAGCGCCCGACCTTTTCGGCATTCCCGGCCCCGGTCATGAGCAACACGGCGTCGAGCTGTCCAATCGCCAGCACGCAGTCGATCATGCGCCCAATCGGCGTCGCCAGGGCCGTTTGGCGCGCCTCGCCGACCATCAGTCCGAGCAGATGATTAGTCGACATACGATGCAGGAAGTCGGTCCGGGTTGCGCCGGTCAGACGCACCCAGCCATACTGGCCGGTCAGATCGAAGACACGCATTTCTCTTTTCGTCGAACGAAGTATGGTTCTCGGGTAATGCATCCCCCGGCTCCGCCGGGGGGTGCATTTCCCGAATGACCCTAGTTTTCGATGGGGCGGATCGCGCCATCGGCGACCCACTTCTCAAGGTCAGCCCGATGCTCGGCATCGTGCTCGCCGCTGCTGGCCCACAACCATACCGCAAGCGCATTTGCCTTGAGCGTCGGAAATCGGTTCGTATCAAAGATCAGCCCGTTGTCCTTGATCTGTTCGAGGCGCCTGAGAAGCTGCAGATTTGACGCGCGAAAGTCGGCCTCGATCCGCTCGAGTGGACGATCCTTCTGCTCTTCATACGCGATCGCGTTCGATGGATCCCATCCCGTGACCGGATCCTGCTTCGGAAATGCCCGGCGAGGATCTTCGCCTCGCTCTGCGAAATACAAGGCGGTGATCGCCCGTGCTGTCCACACTGC
>JBDSIP010000608.1:0-5041 GCA_039917915.1 Thermoflexales bacterium | reverse complement strand
ATCGCCCCATTTGTGGACCCGCCGCAATGACGTGCCCACGGGACATGGCGCGGGCCTTCAGCCCTTGCGTTGGTGGCGATTGGATTCTGGGGCGATGCCCCAGGCTGATATGAGGCCGCGCCGTTGGCGCTGGCTGTGTTGATTTCCACCTGCCCTGACAGCAGCCGCGACAACAGCGACGACCACGCACCACCCCGCGCGCCAACGGCGCGACCTATACCAGCATGGGGCATCGCCCCATGTGAATCGCCGTGTGTAACGACCAATGGGGCGCACCGCCCCATGTGACGGGCCGCACGTAATGCGACACCCCACGCCGCGACCACCCGACAACCCCTCGCGCCAACGGCGCGACCTATACCAGCATGGGGCACCGCCCCATGCGCATCGCCCCAGGCGCATCGCCCCATGTAACGACCCATGGGGCGGTCCACGCAACCCACCGCCCCGCGTCGTACCCAGCCACCAACCCCGCGCGCCAACGGCGCGACCCATACCAGCATGGGGCATCGCCCCATGCGCACCGCCCCATGAGCATCGCCCCATGCGCACCGCCCCATGCGCACCGCCCCATGGTGGACCCGCCGCAATGACGTGCCCACGGGACATGGGGCGGGCCTTCAGCCCTTGCGTTGGTTGTGACTCGATCCCTGGGGCGTTGCCCCAGGCTGATATGAGGCCGCGCCGTTGGGGCTGATGTCCACCTGCCCCGACAACAGCCGTGGCAGCAACAGGTCTCGCGTCCGGCGGAGGTTTTGGATTTGGCGTTGAAGGGCGAGAGTCTGCATTGCCATCGGCTCAGCCTTCGCCTCGAAATGAGGTTACTCGCGCGACGCCGGGCCGTGGTTTGCGGAACGCCCGCCTGCATTGCGGCGCTTTAGCGCGCTACGATGCGGAACGTCAGCGCGGCCAAAGACAGCGGCGGCAGTTCGAACACCGCCCGGCCCGCCACGTATTCCACAGCCGTAAACGCCCGCGAGCGGATGACATCGGGTTGATCGAACGAATTGGCGGCCTCAGCCGACGGGCCAGTCAACAACTCGCCGCCTTCGAGCGCGATGATTTGCCTATCCGCCAATTCGACCTCCACCCGCGCCGCCTCGCCCGGATTGCGGTTGGTGGCAAACACGTGCAGGCGCTGGCCGTTCAGGATCGCGCTGCTGTCGATCTCATGCGCGGCGCCATACGTAGGAGATTCATACGTTGGCCCCTTGGTCGCCACCTGAAGCGCCACGCCATCCCTGCGACTGGCGTACATCTCAAACGGGTAGAAGATGCTCTGCAACAGCAGATCGTCCCCGCGGGTCAGCATCGGCGCGATCACGTTGACGATCTGGGCGAGGTTGGCGATCTTGACCACGTCGGCGTGCCGGATGAAGCTGTTGAGAAAGCCGGCCACCACCAGGGCATCCTCCAGGTTGTAGACCTCTTCGATCAGGTGCGGGGCAAACTTCCCGCGCCCGTCCATCTGCTTGTTCTTGTACCAGACGTTCCACTCGTCAAAGCACAGGTAAGCCCGGGTCTTGCTCCGGTTCCGCGCCTGGACAAATCGACAGACCGCGTCCATGTCCTCGATTTGCTGGTCAATCGAATTGGTGATGGCGAGAAAGTCGGCCGTGTTGCCGGTGGCGTTTCTGGCATAACGGTGCAGGCTGATGTAGTCGGCCATCCCGCCAGCGTGCTCGAGCACCTTGCGGTCCCAATCCAGATACGACGGCAGGTCCATCGTGCACGACCCGCACGCGACGAGCTCGATGGATGGATCAACCCGCTTCATCATCAGGGCGGCCTGTTTGGCCAGAATGGCGTAGTTCTCGGCCGGCATATGGCCCAACTGCCAGGGCCCATCCATCTCGTTGCCCAGGCACCACAGCTTCACGTCATACGGGTTTGGGCTGCCGTTCGCGGCGCGCAGGTCAGAGTAGCGGGTGCCGGCCGACGCGTTGCAGTACTCCACCCAGGTCCGGGCCTCCTCGGGCGTGCCGGTGCCCAGGTTGACGGTCAGCATCGGGGTCCAGTCCATCTTGCGGCATAGCCGGATGTACTCGTCGGTTCCGAATAGGTTCGGCTCGGTGGATTGCCACGCCAATTCGCGCAGCACCGGGCGCTTGTCCCGCGGCCCCACACCATCCATCCAGTGATAGCCCGAGACGAAGTTGCCGCCCGGATAACGCATCGTTGTCATCTTCAGGCGGCTCAGCGCTCCGCTCACATCCCGGCGGATGCCCTCTTCATCGGCGTGCCTGCTTTCCGGTTCATACACGCCCTGGTAGACCGCCCGGCCCATGTGCTCGAGGAATCCGCCAAAGATGCGCGGGTCGACCGGGCCAACTTGATACTGCGAATGGAGGGTGAGTTTGGTTGTTTCCATCGGTCATTACATCCGGTTCAATCATATATCCCATCTGAAGATACCCGGCCCGTGGCAGGCATGCTTGTTCAACGGCTCGAGCCACGCCATGCTTGCGCGCATTACCATGATCAACTTAACGCGCTTTGAAATCTGGTTCGTCACCGGCAGCCAACACCTGTATGGCCCCGAGGTGTTGCTCCAAGTCGCGGAACACTCTCAACACATTGCCGCCGCGCTGGAAGGTACAACGCTCATCCCCTACATCCCATCCCCCATCATCCAGCTCGCCATGTAGTCCTGCTTCTCGAGCTCCAGCGCTGGCGTAGCGATGTTGAGCGGGGCAAAGGTATCGACCATCACAGCCAGTTCCTTTGTTTCCTTCACCCCGATGCTGGCCTCGGTCGCACCGGGCTGCGGGCCGTGGGCCAGCCCCGACGGATGCAGGGTGATGTCGTACTTCTCGATCCCCGTGCGGCTCATGAAGTTGCCGTCGCAGTAGTAGATCATCTCGTCGCTGTTGACATTGCTATGGTTGTACGGCGCGGGGATCGCCTGGGGGTGATAGTCGAACAGGCGCGGGACGAATGAGCAGACCACGAATCCGTCGGACTGGAAGGTCTGATGGACCGGCGGGGGCTGATGCACCCGCCCGGTGATCGGCTCGAAGTCATGAATGCTGAAGGCATACGGGAAAAGATAACCGTCCCAGCCCACCACGTCAAATGGATGATGATCGAGCACATGGCGGGTGATGCCATCGCGCGCCTTGACCCTGACCTCAAACTCGCCCCGCTCGGTCGACGTCTCGAGTTCGGCTGGGGCGCGGAAGTCGCGCTCGCAATACGGCGCATGCTCGAGTAGTTGGCCGTAGTTGTTGCGATACCGGCTGGGGGTGTTGATCTGACCGCGCGACTCGATCACAAAGAAGCGCCCCTCGCCCGAGCTGAGTTCCATCTTCCAGGTCACCCCAAAGGGGACGACCAGATAGTCGCCCTCCACGAACGGGATGCGCCCGAACTGGGTCCGCAGCACACCCTCGCCCTCGTGGACGAACCAGGTCTCGTACGCCTGGGCATTCCGGTAGTAGTAGTCCATGCTCCGCGTGGCGCGACTGATGCTCAGGCTGACGTCGTTGTTGCCCAGCAGCGCCCGCCTGGCCGCCACCGGATCGCCGCCGGCGGGCGCCCCCGCGGTCGCAAACGCGCGATGGCGCAGCGCGCCGTAAGCGCTGTATTCGGCCCTGGCGTCGCCGAGATACTCGGTCTTCAGCACCCGCGGCGGCAGGAAGTGGTGATACAGCAGCGCGGCGTGGCCATGGAAGCCCTCGAGACCCATCACTTCCTCGCGATACAGCCCACCATCGGGCTTGCGAAACTGGGTGTGGCGTTTGTGGGGGATGTCCCCGAGCGCGCGATAGAAAGGCATGTTTATTACTCCATCCGTTGCGCAGAATTCACGATCCCGCGGCATTCGCCCAGCCCGATGCCGCGGAAGCCTTCCCGCGCGCAGCGCCCGCGCAGGATGACCTCGTCGCCGTCCTCGAGAAAGCGGCGCGTCTCACCGCTGGGCAGGGTTATCGGCGCTTTCCCGCCGTCTGTCAACTCGAGCAGGCAGCCGCGCGACTCGGGCGCCGGCCCGCTCACCGTCCCCGTGCCGAGCAGGTCGCCGGGCCGCAGATTGCAGCCGCCGCTGCTGTGGTGGGCGAGCATCTGGGCGAGGGTCCAGTACAAATCGCGGGAGCTGCCCCGGCTGAGCGGGTGCGGCGCATCGCCGCGGGCCCGCATCATCGAAGTGCTCAGCAGGACCTCGAGGATGATGTCGAGGCCGCCGCCCGCCTGATCGGCCGGATCGTTGAGATAGGGCAGTGGCTGCGGATGGGCGCTATCGCGCGGGAAAGCCGGGCAGCGGAAGGGCGCCAGCGCGTCAAGCGTCACCACCCAGGGCGAGACGCTGGTGGCGAAGTTTTTGGCCAGGAACGGCCCGAGCGGTTGATACTCCCAGCGTTGGATATCGCGGGCCGACCAGTCGTTGAGCAGGCTCACCCCGAACAGCCGCGCGCCGGCCCCGGCGATCGGCACCGGCGCGCCGAGCAGGTTGCCCGGCCCCACCCACGCGCCCAGCTCGAGTTCGTAGTCCAGCCGCCGGGTGGGGGCAAAGACCGGGGCCGCCTCTGCATCGAATTTGAGCTGGCCGCGCGGGCGGGTGACCGCTGTGCCGCTGACGACGATCGAGGAGGCCCGCCCGTGATAGCCGATCGGCACCCAGGCGTAGTTGGGCAGGAGCGGGTTGTCCGGGCGCATCTGCGCCCCGACCGTTGTGGCGTGGTAGATCGAGGCGTAGAAATCGGTGTAGTCGCCGATCCGGGCGGGCAACTGCATCTCGACCCCGCCCAATGGCCCGAGCAGCGGGGCAAGCGGGACGCGCTCCGGCGCGTCATGGCGCAGGAGCGCGCTGAGCCGATGGCGCAGCGCCCGCCAGTGCGGCGAGCCGAGGGCCATCAGCGGGTTCAGGTCCGGCTCGCGGCAAGCGGCCCCCGCCGGGCCGTCGATCAATCCCGCCTCGGCGCAGGCGGCCAGGTCGAGCACGCTGTCGCCGATGGCGGTCCCGATGCGGCTCCCGCTGCCATAGGCGAAGACGCCGAGTGGCAGGTTCTGGATCGGGAAGTTGCCAGCCGGGTCGTTGGCCGAC
>JBDSIP010000607.1:0-2698 GCA_039917915.1 Thermoflexales bacterium | reverse complement strand
GGCCAGCCAGGCCCAGGCCTGGCCCAGCTCGGCCGGGTCGGCCCACCTGGCTTTGGCTTCGGCCGGCAAGGCATCCAACTCGGCCCAGGTCATCCGGGTAGGCTTGATCGGGCGCCCAGGCCCGATGGTGTTCAAGGCGATCCGGAAGGGGGCCGCTTCCAGCGCCAGGGCCTTGACAAAGCCCTCCTGGGCGTGCTTGATCGCACAATAGGCGACTTCGTCCTTGTAGCCGCGCACGCTCGACCCGCTGGCGATGCCGATGATGTGGCCGCCGCCCTGGGCCTTCATTTGAGCCCAGACGGCCCGAACGCCGTTGTACAGCCCGCCCAGGCCGACATCGATCTGGCGCTGCCAGCCCTCCGGCGACAGATCGTCAAACCGAATCAGCGGCATGTAGATGGCGTTGTGCACCAGCGAGTCCAGGCGCCCCCAGGCGCCGACGGTGTCATCGACCGCGGCCTGAAAAGCATCCCGGCTGGCCACGTCCAGCATGAGGGCATGCGCCTCGCTGCCATCCGCGCGCAGATCGGCTTCGGCCCGGGCCAGCTCATCGGAATTGATGTCGGTGATGCAGACTCGCGCGCCGGCGCGGCCCAGCGCCCGGGCGATCCCCCAGCCCAGCCCGCGCGCCGCGCCAGTCACGAGCGCAACTTTGCCTTCCAATGCCCGCATGTGTCCTCCTCGTGGCCGGTCGCGCGGCCCGCTTAGTCCCACACTTCGGCCAGATCGGCGTCGGCGACGATATACAGCGTGTCGCCCAGCGCCCGCCAGGTGGGTCCAACAACCGCCGCCAATACCATCGTGCGGGCGAAGGGCGTTTCATACACCTCGCGCACGCTGAGGTCGTATTTGTTCACCATCCGGCCCATCAACTTCATCCCGGTGAAGGGCTGGCCGGCAAAATGCGCCCGCGCGTTCATGGCCGGCTCCGGCATGACCACCCCGCCCTGGCCGGCCCGGATCAGCACCAGGTTGCGGTGATGGCCCTCTGCGTTGGACACCACGATCTGGCGCGGTGGCTTGGGCGCATCGCCCGGCAGCATGCCCATCTGACGCATCACGTTCAAGGTGCCGTCCACGCCGCGGGCCAGCCACTCGTCGAACAGGATCCCGCCGCCTCCAACTTCTGCCACGATCACGTGGGCGCCGGCCTGCTGCGACGCCCCCCAGATTTGGTGCGCGCCAAAGGCATCTTTGAGCAGCAGGGGCATGCCGAAGGCGCGGGCCATGGCCGTCGACCCGGGCTCGTCGGCGAACTCGATCATGTTGACGCTCATGCCGTCGTCGCCGCAATGGAAATCGATGTGGTAGTTGAACTGCGGCAGAACCTGCTTCTTCAGCACCTGAGCCATCATCTCCGAGGGGCTGCGCACCGCGATCGAGGTTGAGTCCTCGGGCGGCTCGCCAAAGGCGGCATTCATGTTGGCCCCGTCCAAGGGCGTATTGCGCGAGTTCGCGCCCGCCCCGAGCGGATTGCATACCGGCACCGCCATCACCGTGCCTGACAACTGGGCAGGGTCGATGAACTCGAACACCCGCCGGAGAATGGCGATCGACGGAAGCGCCTCGTCGCCGTGCACAAGCGCCGTCAATCCAAGCGTCGGGCCGGGATGCGCGCCCTTGAGCGTGTGCAGTGGAAGTCGCAGCTCACTCCCGTCCGACATCGTCGTCACGGGCAACCAGGAGAAATCAGTTTTGAGAGACATGTTTGTAAATCGAACCACCCTTCATCACCAGCCGCAGCCGGGCCGGATCGGCCAGAATGCGCACATCGGCCAGTGGATCCCCATCGACCAGCAATAAATCAGCCCACCAGCCCGCCCGAAGCCGACCCGTCTCTTCGCCCAGGCCCATACATTGCGCGCCCATCTTCGTGCTGGCCACGATGGCCTGCATCGGGGTCATCCCCGCTTCGACCATGTAGGCCAGCTCGCCCGCGTTTTCGCCCCGCCCGAAGCCGCCCAAATCGGTGCCCATCGCCATCCGCACGCCGGCCGCGAGGGCCTTTGGAAAGCTCGCCTTCTGGGCCTTGATCAGGGCATGCGCCTTGCGCGGCATGTACTCCGGGACCGCCCCAGGATTCGACGCGCCCAGCGCAACGATCTTGCGCAACACGGTGAAGGTGGGCACCAGCCAGGTGTTTTGGCGGACCATCTGCTCGATCAACGCGTCGTCGAGGGCTGCCCCGTGCTCAATGCTGTCCACCCCGGCGTCCAGACAGATCTTGACCCCCTCGCCGCCGTAGGCGTGGCTCATCACCGGCTTGCCGGCCGCGTGAGCGGTGTCCACGATGGCCCGCACTTCCTCGAGCGAGAACTGGCGGAGCACCGGGCCGCCGGTTGGCGTGCCCACCCCGCCCGTTGTCGCGATCTTGATCCAATCTGCCCCGGCCCGGACCATCTCGCGGACCTTGCGCCGGCAAGCGTCCACCCCGTCGCAGACACCGTCGGGGACGGTCTGCAACTTCGGGAAGGTGGAATCGATCCCAGCGGGCTCGGTGTGGTCGTTGTGTCCGCCAAACTGGCAGATGATGTTGACGCTAATCTTCAAGCGCGGCCCGGGGATCAGGCCCTCGTCGACCGCCATCTTCATCCCCAGATCGACCCCGCCCGCATCTCGAATCGAGGTGAAGCCGGACAGCAGGGTTTGGCGGAATGACTCGGCCGCCTTGAATATGGCCAGGCTGGGCGGGACGGCC
>JBDSIP010000606.1:0-4496 GCA_039917915.1 Thermoflexales bacterium | reverse complement strand
AAAGGTGCCGCTGTCGGTGCCCGGGCTGAACAGGATGATCTTCTCCTTCGGGAAAGTCGGGTCGACCTGATCCCAGGTCTTGAAGGTCCCCGAGAAGATGTTGCCAAGTTGGGCCACGGTAAGTGACTTGAGAAACGGGCTCTCGTTGTCCATGACCACCGCCAGAGCGTCGGTGGCAACCCGAAATTCGACCGGCTCGATGTTGTTCTTCTTGCAGGCGTCGGTCTGGGCGGCGCTGATCTTCGCGCTGGCATTGGAGATGTCAGTCTCGCCTTTGCAGAAGCGCTCGAAGCCGGCTCCGGTGCCGATGCTGTCGATGGTGATCTGGCCCTTGTAGCCCTCATCTTTGAAGATTTCGGCGATACGCTGGGTGAGCGGAAAGACAGTTGAGCTGCCGGCGGTGACGATATTGCCGGTGACCTTGAGCGGATCGACGACGGGCAGCTTGATGCCGCTGGCGGCCGGGGCTGCTGGAGCCACCGTTACCGGCGGCAGGGTGGGCCGGGCGGCGGGCGCGGCAGTGGGGGCGACGGTGGGGGCGGGGGCGGCGGCACCACCGCAGGCGCTCAAAAGCGCAGCGGCGAGCACGGACAGGGCAATGGCTTTTTGGGTATTCATATCTCTCCTTTTCCCACTTAGCCTACGACCCGCGCGTTAAGGTCGTGGCGCGGCAGGCTTAAGACGGCGTTAAATGGACCTGCCGGAGGCAAGACTCTGTAAAGCCGGCGTCTCGCTTCAGGCGGATTCTTACTGGGATGCGTCACCGGCGCTGACGGCCGGGAGGAATGCTCTGAAGTCAAAGGGAGGCTCGGGAAGCGTAAATGTCATCAGCGGCACGAGGTCATCCCGCGCAGGCTGTCCATCACGCATGGCCGGCCAACGCGCGCCGCTCACCCTATCGTAAATGCCGACCATGACCCGGTACTCGCCGCCTGGAAGATCGCGTGGCAGCGCGAGCCGCTGGACTTGATCAAGGCCTTCCCCGTCGCGATAGGTCAGGGTTGAACGCAAACCTCGTTCCGGACTGTTATCTTCTTGCGCCACAAGCTCTCCCGACGGAGAAAGGATGTGGACAAACAGGGCGCCATCTCGCGCCGGCGTTTCGTTCACGCGCCATAGCGTGCGCAATGCGCTGATCTCGCCCCGCCCAAAAGGCTTGTCAAGGGCATATCCGAGCAGCCCGAACTCGCCAACCTCCCCATTCACGGGGAATGCAATATCGGTTGGGATTGGAGAACGCGGGAAATCCGTGACGCTTACCAAACCGATGAAGCTCGGCTCGTTGGGTATGCCCACACCAGTCCGCGCCAGCAACAGCCGATACAGCCCCACCTTCAGGGTGTCGGGAATGTTGACGGCATACTGGTCTCGAATCAATTCGCCTGATGGCCAGGCTGATGGCGGGAAATCGGGCGGCCCCGCGGGGCGCTCGGTTGACGCGGAGTCCGGGCCAATGACGGGGGCGATCGACAGGCGCGTCGTCCAGTTCGAAACGCCCGGCTGTTTCAGGCGCCAGGTTAATACGACTGACAAAGGGTCACCGGGATGTAGCGTGTCCGGGTATTCGGCGTCCGCAACCGAAACATCGGCCATTTCCAGCACGTGCTTGTCCGTCGATGCGCTCGAAACTCGTAAACAGCAGGCGAGTTCGGATGCATCCAGAGTGAGCATGACGCCGGGTGCTGCAGGCCGGCCCGACGCCGCGAGCGTGGTCAGCTCGAGGCGGTAAGCGATGGGCGGCAAACCCGGAGGCAAAAGCAGCGTGTAGTCGATTGCGCACACTTTCCCAAACGCGCAGTCGCGCGGCAACGCGCCGAGGTCAGCCGGAAGATTCCAATCCATCCACACGCCGCCGTTCTTGTCTATCAGGCGAATTGATAAAGAAGCCGGTGGCACAGCGTCTCGACCCGGTGCCCAGAACAGTGTCAGTGCCGCGCTGGGTGTTTGGCCAAATCCGCCGCCCGGCTTGAGCCGGTAGGCAACGGGATTTGTCGCAGTCGGCGCAACAGGCGGGCGGATCGCGCGCGCGTCTGGAGGCGCTGTGACATAGACATTCTGACGGGTGTCATAGCGATCGAGCTGGAGGATGTTGGTCCGGCCAGGAAATGTTTCGCTGACTCTGCGATCAAACGGCTGGAGGAAGCCCCGAACTTCCGCGCTCATGTAGCCGTTGTCGCCTCCGGTGTTGGCGTGCCAGACGCGGGTATAGGCGGTGCTGAGGCGCAGGCTGAGTTCAGCCTCAGGCGCGCTCGCCACCCACTCCCGGGCATACAAGATGTCGATGGGGACGTCGCCGAGAAACTGTCGCAAGACCGGCTCCGGGGTATACAGATTGATGATCAGCGCGTCTCCGGGCAGCCAGTTTTGGCGAAGATACTTTGTCAGTGCGAGCCAGTCGTCCTGCCATGTCGATGTGCGCATGAAAGTCTGAGTGAGGCCAAACGAATACAGTCCGAGCACACCGGAACTCAGGACAATTGCAATGGCAGCCCGCCCGAACCGGACGGGGATTCGACTGATTGCGCCGCGGTCGGCGTAGTCCCATGCGCGTGCCATCACTCGCCCCAGCACAACCTGCATTGCCGGGACCATGATGATGACATAGCGGAAGCTGGGCCGGTTTTCCAGGATGTATGACAGGGCCGTCCAGAAGACGATAGGCGTTCCAATCGAAATGGCGAGAAGTGTCCGCCGGTCCAGGTCCTCGCGCGACAGCGGCAACAAAACCCCAAGGATGACGAGCAGACCAATGGCCGCCTCCAGCCATCCGCCCGTCGGGTCCGCAGCATTCATCCCGAAGGTCGACGCGCCGAGCACGTCGTGGATGATCGAGATCATGGACACGGGTTCAAGCTGAGACTGCGAAAAGTTCCGAAAAAGCAGGTTCGTGACCTGTCGGGCGCCAGCCGAAGGGCTTAATAGAACGTAGGCCAGCACAACGGACGCTGCTCCAGTGACCAGGAGGGCCGCCACGCCTTGGGCTCGGAACCTTTTCGCGCGGTGGAAAATGACTGGCACCAGGAACAGCCCGTGCGCCAGAAGCAGGCTAACCGAGCTGTAGTGGGTCAAAACCGAAATGAGCGATACGACCGCCCAGCCGAAGAGCGCGCGCGGGCGGATGCGCGGGCCCACAAGCGCCCGCACCAGCAGATAGGTCGCGAGCGCCGCAAGCATTGGCATCAACGAGTACATCCGGACTTCCCAGGAGTACCACTCGTAGGCCGGACACAGCGCAGCGAGAAGCGCGACGAAAATGCCGGTCCTGCTGCCAAAAAGCCGGCGACCCAAGACATAGCTTATCGGCACCACAATCACGCCGCAATACGCCGAGAATACGCGCAGCGCGAACTCACTCATCCCTGCTGCGCCGCCCCAAACTTTGAGCGCGGCAAAGTACAACGGCGGATGAATGTCGAAGGTGGATAACCCCTGCAGGTTGATGGCGTTCGACAGCAAATCGGCCCACGAGCCAAACACCCGATAAAGCGTAAAGCTCTCGTCGGACCAATAGGTACGGGCGCTCAAGTCGATGAAGCGAAGCGCGAATACTATTAGTGTGAGCGCACTGATGCCCCAGAACTCCCGCTTTGGGTGCTTGACCGTCAAGCGCTTCGCCCTCGGCGCGTGGCTTGGCTCTCGGGAACTGGCGTCTACCATGATGACCGCAGCATTGTGCCATAGAGACTTGAGTCTGCGCCAGCATCGCGCTGGCGTCAGCACGGCTGCTCTACAATGATGCAACTAGACTGGCGCTTCGGGCGACGCGGCCCGGGGCAATAAACGCAACCGACGGATTGTGTTGACTCAACTTGCTATTCTCCGGATGAGGTCCGCATGAACGCGGCTTTGCGGCGCAACTGGCCGATGGCGATTGCCGTCGCGCATCTGATCCTGGCCGTGCTGTATGGCATCGTCAATCCTCCCTATGAGGCCAATGATGAGACCGGGCATTTTGGTTTCGTCAACTATGTTGTCATCACGAAAACTCTGCCAAATGCGCTGAGCGAAGACAATCGGGCGCTTCTGGATCAGTCGCACCAACCCCCGCTGTACTACGTTGTTCAAGCCGTCTTGACGGGCTGGATCGATCGCTCGGATGGCCAAACACCGACCCCAAATGTGTTTGCGTTTGATGGCACCAATCGGCGCGGAGTGCGCCTGTTGCTGCGCCAACCGGATGACGGCGTGCCGTGGCAGGGGACGATCCTGGCGCTGCATGCGGCGCGGCTCGTATCTGCAATGCTGGGCGCCCTGTCCATTTACCTGGTTGCCCGCATGGCGCTCCTGGCGTTCCCCGACTCACTGGCGACCGCCGCGCTTGCGACCGCGCTCGCTGCATTCAATCCACTGGCCGTGTTCATCTCGAGCATGGTGAATAACGACGTCATGGTGACCCTGGTCGGGACACTCACGGCCTGGCTGTTGCTGCGGATCACCCTGTCGGATTCCGCGCCGCGCGCGCGCGAGTTCGTGTTCCTGGGTTTGGCGCTTGGCCT
>JBDSIP010000605.1:0-6473 GCA_039917915.1 Thermoflexales bacterium | reverse complement strand
TACCCTGACTGAGATCCAGCCCGCCGCTTACACGGATGGCGCGGACGCGGCCGGCACGCTGGGCGGGACGGTCTCCAACGACCAGATCGCCAACATCTTTGTCGGCGACGCAGGGTATGGCCAGGGCTACACGTTTGGCGAGATCCCGCCGTCATCGATCTCGGGCTCCGTCTATGTCGACGCCAACAACGACGGCTACAAGGGCGGCGGCGAGCCTGGCATCGCGGGGGTGACCGTGACGCTGAGCGGTTTGACCACCCAGGGCGCGAGCGTGAATTGGATCACCCGCACCGACGCCGGCGGCGCCTTCATCTTCCGGAATGTGCCGTTCGGGCTGTATGCCCTGACTGAGAGGCAGCCGGATTTCCTTGATGGGTTCGATCGCGCGGGCGAGGGCGCGGGCGGGCTGGCCCTGAACGACCAAATCATCAACCTGGCGGTCTATCAGCCGCTCGACGCGCTGAACTATCTCTTCGGCGAGCGGTCATCGGGGATCTCGGGCTACGTGTATGTCGACGAGAGCGGCGATGGCGCGCGCCAGGTCACCGAGACCGCCCTCAGCCCGGTCATCCTGCGCCTGAGCGGGGAGGCCTTCAACGGCGCGCCGGTGAATCAGCAGTCCAAGACCGGTTTGAACGGTTTCTACGCCTTTGACGCGCTGCCCGGGATGTATGCGTTGCAAGAGATCCAACCGTTTGGCTATCTCAATGGGCCGACCAGCATCGGCACGATGGGCGGCGCGCTGAGCGGGACCAACACCGTCTTGGGGATCGTGCTGTCGTCGGGCGGGGCCGGCACGGGCTACGACTTTGGCGAACGCGCGCCCACCGGCGCCGACCTCGCGGCGGCGATGAGCCTTGACCCGCTCATCATTAGCAGCGCGACCCTCGACGTCGACGGCCCGAACAAGGCCGGCGTGGGCGGGCTGAGCGCACCGGTGATCGGATCGTTCCCGAGCGAGGGAGCGACCTGGGCCTATCTGGGAACGGGCAACATGGTCTTCACCGACCAGCCCAATAGCGCGCCGAATACCTTTGGGCTGGGCGACTATGCCCGCCTGGCGATCACCTTGACCGTGCCCGCTTCGCAGACCTGCATGAGTGTGGACTTCGCCTTCTACAGCGAGGAGTTCCCCGAGTTTGTCGGCTCGGCCTTCAATGACAACTTCGAGGCGTATCTGGACGGCCTGCCGTTCGCCCGCGACGCGAACGGGAACCGGATCAGCATCAACTCGGTCTTCGGCGCTTTGCCCGGCTATGCAGGCGGCACAACGTATGATGCCGCAACGCAACGCCTGCGGGCCCAGGTCGAGGTCACCCCGGGCATGACCAGCGTGCTGAGCTTCACCCTCAACGACGTCGGCGACACCGCCTACGACAGCGCGGTGTTCCTCGACCGGGTGCGCTTCAGCCGGCCAGGCGGGCGCGGCTGCCGGCCAGGCGCCGACTACCCGATCTCGATCAATCTGAGCAAGACCCTCTCGCTCGATAACGTGTGCGGGCTCACCCAGGCGATGACGGTCGCGCCGAACACGGAGGTGTATTCCTGCTACGTTGTCCAGAACACGGGCGAGTACATCCTCACCCGCCACAACCTGAGCGACAGCGCGCTGGGCGTGGTGCTTGCTGACGAGGTCTTCGAGCTGCCCCCGGGGGCGAGCGCCAGCGTGATGGCCAGCCAGTTTGAGACCCGGACCAACGTCGGGGTGGCGACCTGGACGGCGGTCTTCAGCGGGACGTTCGTGACCAGCGCCAGCGCGGCGACGACGGTCACGGTGCCGGGCCCGACGCCGACCCCGACCCCGCCGCCGCCGGGCGGGGCGACCTTCGTCCTCAATCCGGCCATCACCCAGACCCGCCTGGGCGTGCCGATCACGGTCGCGGTCATGATCTCGGAGGTGGCGAACCTGGGCAGCTACGAAGTTGCGCTGGGCTTCAACCCGGCCCTGGTCACGGTGACCCGGATGACGGCCGGGCCCTTCCTGGCCAGCACCGGCCGGACGGTCCTGCCCTTCACGACGGTCATGAGTTCAACCGTGATCCGGCTGGGCGCATCGTCGATCGGAGCGGGCGCGGGTCCGAACGGGAGCGGGGTGCTGGCCTGGCTGCAACTCTCACCCATGGGGACGGGCATGGCGGCGCTGGATGTGCGCGAGGAGATCGCCAGCAACGCCATCGCCGGCGCAATGACGGTGATCGAGGTGGATGGGCAGTTGATGATCACGAATCCCGGCGGCGCGTATCTGCCGGTGGTGACGAGGTAGGGGTGAGCCGTTAGCCGTTAGCCAGTAGCCGTTAGCTAACGGCTACTGGCACCTGCCCGAGAATTGGCGAAGTGGAAGCGAGCGCCCAAAGGTCAAGACGCATCCCCATGGCTCCTGCAAAGTCTCTTGACAGACTCGTGAATCGGAGTCATGGCCGGCGCTGCGCCGGAAGCGGGGACTAGCCAGGGCCCTGAGCCGGTCCTGAGCTGGTCCCTGAGCTGGTCGAAGGGGTCGAAGGGCCCGGAAAGCGTCCGGCGAACCGCGCCGACGGGATCAGCCTCAACGATTCAGGGACCGTCGCCTTCGTCGCCCGCTCGACCAACAGGGAAGTGCTCTACGTCGGCAACACGCCCACGCACAGGCGCAGGGTCAACCCCATCTTCGAGGGCCCGGGCAAGACCTGTGACGGTTATGTCGACATCAACAACAACGACAAGGTCGCGGCCCGAACGCGCTTCATCGGCGGCTTCCCGCCCGCCACCTTTGTCGAGTTGCGGGATGGCAAGCCGCCAGGCGCGAGCGGGTCGGGGCTATTGGCCTCGCCTCGCGCGACGGGTGCCGCCGCGCCGGTTGTGTCGGTGGCCGATGCGATGCTGGTCGATACTGCCGGCAAACGGATAACGCCGATGATTCGACTGTATCTGCCGTCGCTGCTTCGTTGAACCGGTCAACCCTTAGGGTTAACCGGTTCACACGTGGATAGATTGAGTGACCTGTCAGGTCAGCCCGTTTTTCGCAAAGTGAGCAGCGTTCGGACTGGTGTCCGGACACCCAGTCGCGGCTTCATCTTCCCCAAGATGACTCCGCGCCGCCACTCCTCCAAACGTCTGGGCCTGGCCTTCCTGGTGGGCCTCACTGCGCTCGCGCCCGCGCCCCCGGCCGCGCCACCGCCCGCCGCGGCACTCAGCCCGGCCGAGGCGACCGCCGCTGAACTGGCCGCCGACAACAGCCCGCTCCTCGCCCGCCTGCTCCTGCCCGAGGAACACGCCGGTGATGCGCTCGTATTCGAGGCTGACAGCGACCACGATGATGAAAAAGCCACCGACCGGCCCGATGCCGCTCGTGATTTCCGGGCCAAATCCCTGCGCGATGAAAAAGGCCGCATTCCCGCCGATGGCATGACCCGCGCCGTCGCGCAGATCAACGCTATGCAGGCGCGACAGAAGACCGCGGGGCGCATCTCGGCCGCCGGCATCAGCCCCGGCCAATGGAAGTGAGATGGCCCGGGCAATATCGGCGGGCGCGTGCGAGCACTGCTCTTTCCGCCCCGCCATCCCGACTGGATGATGGCCGGGACCGCCAGCGGCGGGGTGTGGCTGAACAAAAACGACGGCTCGGGCTGGCAGCCCCGCGGCATCATCGCGCCGAACCTGCCCGTCAACGCCCTGGCCGTCGACCCCACCAACCCCGAACGCATCTACGCCGGAACAGGCGAGGCCTTCGACGCCGCCAACCCTGACCCCGGCAAGAGCGTGCTCAACGACAGCCGGGATGTCATGCGCGGCGACGGGATCTGGGTGTCCAACGATTCGGGTCAATCCTGGACCCGGCTCCCGGCCACCGCCTATGCCGATAACGGCGCCTTTAACTTCATCAACCGGATCGCCGCCCTGACCGCCACCGCAACCCTATCGGTGCCGACCCTCCTCGCCGCCACCAGCACGGGCCTGCTTTTCAGCCAGAACAACGGCGTTTCCTGGCAGCGGGCGGATTGGGACCAGGGGCAGATCAGCGACCCCGTCTTTGATATCCGGGTGCATCCGGTTCTGAGCGCCACCCACGCCATCGCGGCCGGCCACCACCGCATCTACCGCACCGTGGATGCGGGCATGACCTGGGCCGAAGTGCCCGGCATCCCCGCCGCCGCGGGCCGGATCGAGCTGTCATACGCGCCCAGAAACCCCCTCACTATCTACGCCTCCATCGACTATGCCGCTGTGGCGCCGGCCCCGCCCAACGAAAAATGGAAGGGCGAGTTGTGGAAGAGCACCGATGGCGGCGCGACCTTCGCGCCGGCCAACGCCAACACCTACTACCTACACACCCAGGGTTATTACGACAAGGCCCTGTGGGTCGATCCGACCAACGAGGGCCGCCTGGTCGTGGGTGGGATTGACCTGTATCGGAGCATGGATGGCGGCCAGACCCTGCAAAAGAGCAGCGACTGGAAGGCCAACGCCAGCGGCCTGAAGTCCGCCCACGCCGATCAACATGCCATCGTCGCCGAGCCGCAATACAACGGCACGTCCTATCGCACCGTGTACGCGGCGGGTGATGGCGCGATCTTCTCAAACGATCAAGTCTTTGCCCCCGTCCCGAATGTCGCGCTGCTGGCCTGGGAGTTCGGGCCAAGCGAAAACCTGACCATCACCCAGTTCTATGCGGCCGCCGGCGGGACGTCGCCGATGACGACCGTCATCGCCGGGGCGCAGGACAACGGGGTCGTGCAATATTTCCCCGACACCGGATTGTGGCGAAAGATCGGCGGCGGGGACGGCGGCTATACCGCCGTGGACGTCGACAACACCAACGACCTGTTCATGGAGTATGTCAATCTCGCCATCTATCGCAGCAACAACATGGGCGTGTCGACCAGCGACTACATCACTGGCGGCTTGACCGAAGCGGGCGACGAATACAAAACAGAGTTCATCGCCCCCTTCATCCTCGACCCAAGTTTTGTCGAGGAAGGGTATGCCGGAGGCGCCTCGGTGTGGCGCAGTTTCAATCTGCAGGCGCCCAATCCCACCCGAGTCGAGTGGACTCAGATTCGCCCCCCGTTGAGCCAGGCCGCCCGGCCGCCCCTGGTCACCGCCATTGCGGCATCCACCCTCGGCGCCCATGATCTGTGGGTGGGCTACGACGAGGACGGGCAGGTGTCGCGGACCCGCGAGCGCTACGCCCCGATTCCGGCCTGGGAGGACTTCGCTCCGGGCCCCGATCGCAGGGTAACTCGGATCGTTGTCCATCCCGACAACCCCGACATCGTGTATGTCCTGTTTGGTGGATTCAGCGCAGACAACCTCTACAAGACCATCGACGGCGGCCTGTCCTGGACGGCCATGGTTACCGGTCTGCCCCAGGTCCCCTTCCGCAGCCTGGCCCTCCATCCCGATCAGCCCGACTACCTCTATCTCGGGACCGAGGCCGGCATCTTCGCCAGCGAAGACGGCGGCGCGACCTGGTCCGTCCCCCAGGACGGCCCGGCCGTCGTCTCGGTCGAGGATGTCTTCTTTGTCGGACGACGGCTGTATGCCGCCACCCACGGCCGCGGGCTGTACTCGGTCGAGCCGAATGTGCCGGCCAACCCGCCACCGACGCCGCCGCCACCCCCGCCCGGGCCAACGCTGGCGTGCCTGATTCCCCCGCCCGGCGGAAATGCGCTGCGCCGGCCGGAGTCGCTCGCCGCTACGGCCAGCATAACGCCCGCCGCCTACTACGCGCCGCGCAGCAGCCAGACGCTCCGCCTCGTGGCCGCCACGGGGCAGAACGGACTGCAGAGAATCTACGACGGCATCAGCCTGAACGACGCCGGCAATACCGCGTTCGTCGGGGAAACCGGCATAGGCGAGGGGTTGTGGGTGGGGACGACACCCAGCGACACGCACATCATCAACCCGCCGTTTGAGGGCCATGCCATTACCTGGGATGGCTACGTTGACATCAACAACAACCTTAAAGTAGCCTCGCGCTCGCGTTATCTCGGCGGCAGCTTCCCGCCGGTCACCTACGTCGACCTGTGGGACGCCCAGCCGGGCGCCTCGACCGTTGGCGCGATCGTTGCTCGGGGCGGCGCCGGCCAGGCCCTGCTCACCGTCAACCAGCGCGTTTCGGTCAATGACAGCGACACGATCGCGTTTACGTACCTCGAGCAGGGCGCCGGCACGGGTGCGATCTTCGGCGGGGTCGCAATCTATACGCCTACCCGCGGGGTGGACGATCCGATCATCCTCGACCAGTCCACGGCCGTGCTGTATCCGTCTTTGTCAGACGATGGGCATATTACGTTGTGCGATGGCCTGTCGTCGAACAGCCCGATCGTCTTGATCAACCCCGATCTCGGCGGTCGCGCATCGATCGCCGGCTTGGGATACACCAATCTCGGTTGGCGCCCGGGGCTGAGCGAGAAGGCGGAAGTGGTGGCCTTCCATGCGAATCTCTCGAACACCGCCGTGGTCACCGGCGCGTATCGCGACCCCGGCCAGGGCGT
>JBDSIP010000604.1:0-5726 GCA_039917915.1 Thermoflexales bacterium | reverse complement strand
GCCGCGGTTTTCGTCGCCATCACCTTCATCGCGATGATCGCTGGCGCGATCACGGAACGTCAGGGCGGCTCGCGCGACATCCGAAACGCGCTGTTTGTCCTGGCATATGTCACGGGTGGATATTTCGGGCTTGTCGCAAGCCTTAGGGCCTTGATTCGCCGCGAGGTCGAGGTCGACCTGCTCATGGTCCTTGCCGCTCTGGGCGCCGCCATCGTCGATTCGCCGTTTGAGGGGGCGATGCTGCTCTTCCTCTTCTCGCTGTCCAACGTTCTTCAGACGTATGCGATCGGGCGCACCCGGGATGCCATCCGCTCTTTGATGAAACTGCGTCCGACCGTCGCGACCTTGAAACGGAGCGGCGCGGAAGTCCAAGTCGGGATCGAGGACGTGGCTGTTGGCGATATCTTCATTCTTCGCCCGGGCGAGCGCGTGCCGCTCGATGGCGTGGTCATCGAGGGCGACACCATCCTCGACCAGTCTTCGGTGACTGGCGAGTCCATGCCGGTCCATCGCGAGGCCGGGTCAACGCTCTTTGCGGGCACCATCAATTTGACAGGCTCCGTCGACGTGCGGGTGTCAAAGCTGGCCAAAGATTCGACCATCGCACGGATGATCCAGCTCGTTGAGGACGCCCAGGGCCAAAAGGCGAATACCCAGCAGTTCCTCGACAAGGCGGAGCGTTATTACGCGGCTGGCGTCATCCTCTTCACCCTGGCCTTGATCGTTGTGCCCTTGTTTTTCGGCGAGGCCTTTGACATCGCGTTCTATCGGGCAATGACGGCGATGGTCGTGGCGTCACCGTGCGCCCTGGTCATCAGCACCCCGGCTACGATTCTCTCGGCAATTGGCAATGGGGCGCGGCACGGCGTGCTGTTCAAGGGCGGGGCGAGCCTGGAGCAAACTGCCCAAATCGCCGTGGTGGCCTTCGACAAGACGGGCACTCTCACCGTTGGCAAGCCGACTGTCACCGACGTCACGGTGATTCCCATCGAGGACACTTATCTCACGACCTCCGAGGCGCTTAACGCATCCGCGCCGCAATATGAAAACGTGCTGCTCACCCTCGCTGCCGCGGTCGAGGCGCGTTCAGAGCACCCGCTCGGCAAAGCGATTCTTGCCGCGGCATTGGCCCGGAACATTGCTTTGCCCGACCTCGAGGACTTCATGTCGGTCCCCGGCTGCGGCGTGCGGGGCAAGGTGCATTTCATGGCGGGCATGGAGGTGTGGGTCGGCAATCCGCGCCTGTTTGACGGCCAGAACGTTGAGCGGTTGAACGCCGCGCTGTCCGAAGTCGGTCGCTTGCAGGACCTGGGCAAGACATCCGTCATCGTCGCCCGCCGGCGGCCCGACAAAACTTTTGCCGCGCTCGGTGTGATTGCCATCGCTGACACGCTCCGGCCTGGCGCCCGCGAGGTGGTTGCCGCCCTGAAAAAGATCGGGGTCAAGCGGGTCGTCATGATCACCGGCGACAGTATTCGGGTCGCCCGCGCGATCGGGGCCCAGGCGGGCGTTGATGAGGTCTACGCCGATCTTCTGCCGGAGGACAAGGTCCGGATCGTCAAAGAGAATTTGAAGTACGGCAAGGTGGCGATGATCGGCGACGGCGTCAACGATGCGCCGGCGCTCGCGACGTCGAGTATCGGATTCGCCATGGGCGCGGCCGGCTCCGACGTCGCGCTTGAAAGCGCCGACGTGGTGCTGATGGCAAACGACCTGTCAAAAATTCCATATGCCATCAGCATGGCCCGGCATGCCCGCCGAGTCGTGTTTCAAAACCTGGCCTTTGCCATGACCGTTATCCTGGTCCTGTTGGTTTCCGCCCTCGTTTTTCAGCTTCAGTTGCCACTGGGCGTCGTCGGCCACGAAGGCAGCACGGTTTTGGTCTGCCTCAACGGTCTGCGCTTGTTGGCGTATCGGAACTCGTTTAGCGCGGTTGTCGCGGCCCCGCCGGCGGCGGTCGCCTAGATGTTCCTCACCCGCGGCCAAGCCGCGCCAGGGTCCAGGCCGTATCGGTTAAAATCTCATGCGCTTTCCGCCCTGAGGCGGATAGGGTGTCGTTAGTTGAGTTGCAGCGCCGATTCAGGGTGAATGGACGGGGCTGTTTCACGTGCGTACCGCGAACGCCATGGTCCAGGCGAATCGGACCGGATCGATCAGGAGTGTCAGAATAGAGATGGAAAAGGAAGATCTACTTGCGCTGTACCGCCAAATGGTGTTGATTCGCCAGTTGGAGGACAAGTGCGCCGAGATGTACGGCAAGGCCAAAATCGGCGGCTTTTTGCACCTTTACAACGGTCAGGAGGCGATTGCCGTCGGCGCGTTGTCGGGTCTCAACCCCGATGATGATGTGATCACCCATTACCGCGACCATGGCTACGCGCTTCTACGCGGCTCGACGCCCGAGGAAGTTATGTCCGAGCTGTTTTGGCGCGCCACAGGCACAACTGGCGGCCGGGGCGGCTCGATGCATCTGGCGAACGTCAAGAATCACTTCTGGGGTGGTTACGCCATTGTCGGCGCGCATTTGCCCCTGGCGGCCGGTCTGGCGGTCGCCGCCCAGTATCACAAGACCAATCGGGTCGTGCTGTGTGTCATGGGCGACGGATCGACCAACATCGGTTACTTCCACGCCACCCTGAACTGGGCGCAACTCTGGAAACTGCCGGTGATCTTCATGGTCGAGAACAATCGCTTCGCCATGGGCACCCCCCTCGAAGTGCATAGCTCGGTCACAGACATCATTCAGAAGGCCTCAGGTTATCGCATGAACGCGGAGCAGGTGGATGGCAACGATGTCATGGCCGTGCGCGAAGTGATCTGCCGGGTGGCCGAACGCGCGCGAAACGGCGAAGGTCCGTCGCTGGTCGAGGCGGTCACCTACCGCCACCGCGGCCACTCGATGGCCGATCCAGATGTGCAGCGCAACAAGACTGAAATCTCCAGTTGGAAGAAGCAGGATCCCATTCTGCGCTTTGCGAGCGAGGTTTTGGTCAATAAAGGCTACGGCCAGGCGGATTTCGAGAGCATCACCGCGCAGGCGGAGGCGGCCGTGCAGCGCGCCACTGAGTTCGCGGATGCCAGCCCCGAACCTGCGCTCGACACACTTTACGATCACCTTTACGCGACGCCCGTGCCAAATATGCAGATTGGCGGCTCGCTCATCAAACCGCCGACCCTTTCGGGCGCGGCAGCAAATCAGTAGGTCAACGTCATGGCAGAAATCACCTATCGCGAAGCGCTCAAGCGCGCCCTCCGTGAAGAAATGCAGCGCGACCCGAATGTCGTGGTGTGGGGCGAAGACATCGTGCACTACAACAACGGCGGCGCCTATGGCGTGACGCAGGGACTGTCCAAGGAGTTCCCGGGGCGCGTTCGCGATACGCCCATTGCCGAAGAGGCTATTGTTGGCATCGGCATCGGCGCTGCCATGGGTGGCATGCGGCCCGTGTGCGAAATCATGACGGTGAACTTCACCCTGATAGCCTGGGATCAGATCGTCAACCATGCCGCCAAGCAGCACCACATGTTCAATGGCCAGATCAAGGTGCCCCTCGTGATCCGCACGCCAAACGGTTTTGGCCGCACCGCTTCGACCCACTCGCAAAACTTCGACGCCTGGTTCGCCGGGCTGCCCGGGATCAAGGTCGTCACGCCGGCCACGCCCTATGACGCCAAGGGCCTGCTTAAGGCCGCTATTCGCGACGATGACCCGGTTGTCTTTCTCGAACATCTCGCGCTGTATGGTTTGAAGGGCGAAGTGCCGGACCAGGAGTATGTCATCCCGATCGGCGTGGCCGAGACGAAGCGGGTCGGCAAGCACATCACGGTCGTATCCTGGGGGCGGATGGTGCTGGAATGCCTGAAGGCCGCCACCACCCTCGCCGCCGAAGGCGTTGAGCTCGAGGTAATCGATCTGCGCACGCTTAGGCCCATCGATCTCTCGCTGGCGCTCGCGTCGATCAAGAAGACTAACCGCGCCATCGTCGCCGAGGAGGGCTGGCGTTCGGGCGGGCTGGGGGCCGAGATTGCGGCTTCGCTCACTGAGTCGGGCTTCAATGATCTGGACGCCCCGATTGCCCGGGTGGCCGCCCTTGAAGTGCCCATGCCGTATGCCAAAAACCTCGAGCGCGCGACCCTGCCGTTCGCCGAGGATGTTGTCGCCGCCTGCCGGGCGATGCTTCAGAAGCAGTACTAGCCTGAGCGAGCCGTCTGCGCGGCGCGCTTCCTTACACCGATGGCCACGAATATCACGATGCCCCAGATGGGGTTCGACATGACCGAGGGCACGATCGCCAACTGGTTGAAAAACGAGGGCGATCCGGTGCTGAAGGGCGATGCTATTGCCGAGATCGAGACGGACAAGACGACCATCCAGATCGAGGCCTTCGCCTCGGGTGTGTTGACCAAGATCGTTGTTCCCGCCGGTGGCAAGGTCCCGGTCGGGGCCACGATTGGGATTATTGGGGACGCAGGCGAGGCCGTCGCGGCAGCCGCGCCCGCGAGTCCGGCGCCAGAGAAGGCCCAGAGCCCTGGGCCTGTCCCTGAGCGTGTCGAAGGGGTCGAAGCGCCCGCGCCAGTCGCGATTCCCGTCCCCGCGCCGGTCGCTGTCGCCCCGGCTTCGGCCGCCGCGAACGCAACGCCGGTTGCCCGCCGCATGGCAGAGGAGATGGGGATTGATTTGGGCCGGATCACCGGAAGTGGCCGCGACGGGCAGATCACAAAGGGCGATGTGGATGCCCATCTGGCCAGCGCCAAGGCTGCCCCTGCGCCCGCTGTCGTGCCGGTTCCGGCGAAGGGCCCCGAGCGTGTCGAAGGGGTCGAAGGGCCCAAACCCGCCGCTACCGGCCGCGTCATCGCCTCGCCAGCCGCCAAGGCTGTTGCAGCCGAAAAGGGTGTCGATCTGCGCCAGGTCGTGGGCAGCGGTCCCGAGGGTCGGGTGATGAAGGCCGATGTCGAAGCCGCCCCGGCAAAGGCCCCCACGTCGACTGCGCCCGTTGTGGCGGTGGCCGCCCCGGTCTCTGCCGCGGTCGCCACACCGCCGGCCGCCGGTGATACCCGCAAGCCGCTCAGCCGGATGCGCCAGATCATCGCCACCCGCACCCAGCAGAGCAAGGCCAACGCGCCTCACTTCTACATCACAGTTGCGGTCGAGATGGATGCCGCGTTCGCCCTGCGCACGCAAGTCAATGAGTCGCTCAAGGCCGAGGGTGTCAAGGTTTCGGTAAACGACCTCGTGGTGCGGGCGGTGGCGCTGGCGCTCAAGAAATACCCCGGCATGAATTCGTCCTTCGCCGGCGATGCCATCGAGACGCACGGGGACATTCACGTTGGGAATGCGGTCTCGCTCGAGAACGGGCTAATCACGGTCACGGTTCGCGACGCCGATAAGAAGACCCTCAAGCAAATCTCGGTCGAAATGACCGGGCTGGCCAGCCGGGCCAAGAGCGGCAAGACCCTGCCGGGCGACGCCGGCGGCCAGACCTTCAGCATCAGCAACCTGGGCATGTATGGGGTGGAGAACTTCATCGCCATCATCAACGGCCCGGACGCCGGGATTCTGGCCGTCGCGGCGGCCAAATCTGAGGCGGTCGTCCGCGACGGCCAGATCGTCATCCGCAGCATCATGCGCATCACGCTCTCAGGCGACCACCGAGTCACCGACGGAGCCGCGGGCGCTGACTTTGTCAACGAGGTCAAGCGCCTGCTCGAGAATCCCTGGAGCCTGG
>JBDSIP010000603.1:0-4346 GCA_039917915.1 Thermoflexales bacterium | reverse complement strand
CAGAATCGCATACTCCGCGCCCTCGCAGTCAAGCTTGAGGAAATCGCAGTGGACCGCGCCAGCTGCGTCAAGGGCAGCGCCCAACGGAATTTCATCGACTGTCTCTCCGACACCCGCCACGTCTGCCCGGGCGGTGCTGTGCTGGACCGCCACCCCAGTGCCCAGGCTGAGGCGCGCCACGCCGGCGACCCCGCCAATGGCCAGGCGCCGGGCCACGACGTTTTTCACGCCATTCAGGGCGAGGTTGCGCTCCAGCAAGACAAACGATTCGCCAAACGGTTCGAAGGCCAGCACGCGCCCACCAGGAAAACGACGGGCAACGGAAACGGTAAAGTCACCCAGTCCCGCCCCAATGTCAACAATTGTCCAACCATCCTGGATCGCGAAGCCGGCCCGCTCGTAGTCGCGATCGAGACAGGTCTCCTTGATCACCCAGGCGTCCATGGCCGTCCGCGCGGCGAAGCGGTCGCCCGAGCGCAGGCGGGCGACGAAAGGTTTGCGGCGAAGCGCCGCGATCACGATTTCGAGGGGATTCACGAATCCGGAGAGCGCTACGGGGATGGAGCGGGCGTAGTAGCTGAGGCGGCTGAGCAGGCTCATTGGAACCGGTATTCTATGCGGGATCACGAGTGGCACGGACCGGGCAGAACACACGGATGACGCGTCAGGTCATTTACCGGGGCAGAGTCCAGGCCGGCCTCCAGGCGCCCCAGGTTGGCGGCGCAACCCGCGGAATGATCGGCGCGGGGGTCTGCCACCAGGGCAACCTCGGCACGGGGATTACGCCCTCTTTGCCGGCGATGAGCCAGCTGGCCAGATTGCCGAGGGAATACCCGCCACGCACCTCGATGCGGTTAAGACGGTAAAGCTGAGCCTCGCGCTGGAGTGGATTGGCGGGGACACCAACCGCCGCGACAAAACCAGCCGCCCGCACGAGTGCTTCGGCCCTGCCATCGAGCGAGCCAAGTGGATAGGCATACACAGTTGGAAGCCCGCCCAGCTCGCGCGAAATCGCGTTGCGGCTCTGGATGATTTCGTAGGCGAGCACGTTGTCGGCCTGTTTTGCGGCAGCCCCATGCGTGACGGAATGAGACCCAATCCAATGCCCGCGCGCGCACAGGTCGCGCAGCTCATTCCAGGTCATCAGGGCGCTCCCCCGCCCCACCCAGCCGGAGACCACAAAGAATGTTGCTTTGAAACCGAACTCGCTCAAGAGCGGCAATGCGACGTCATATTGATCACGCCAGCCATCGTCGAAGGTGATTGCAATCGGCTTGGGAGGAAGCGCCGGCCCGCCCCGCAGCGCGGTGGCGATATCATCGACGCTTACCGAGTGGTAACCCATATCGCGCAGCCACCTGAGTTGTTCCGCGAACTGGGCCGGCGTGACATTGAATCGGCCCGCCCGCGGCGCGCCGACATGGTGATACATCAGAATAGGCGCGTAGATCGGGCCAACCAGAGCCATGTCATGCGCGGGGGGCGCCGCGTGGACGTGGCCCGGCAAGGAAACAGACAACAAGATCGCCAGCGCCAGTATCCAGCGGCCTACGACGCGGGCGCGCATTTACACGCCCCAATCACGCGGGTAGAGAAAATCGGCTCCCACGGTGCGTCCGCTGACCTTCGCGATGAGAGGGTAGCGACGCTTAAACTGATTCCGTGAGACCATCCGCCAGATTCGCTTGATGTACGCGGCGTCAAAGCCGAGGTCGACCGCCTCCTCGAGACTGTAGCGCAAATCCACCAGCACGTGCAGCAACTGGTCGACCTCGTCATAACTCAGTCCCATCTCCTGCTCATCGGTCTGGCCCTCCCACAAGTCGGCCGAAGGGGCTTTGTCAATGATGACCCGCGGAACTTTCATCTCGGCCGATAGGGCGCGGATCTGGGTCTTAAAGAGATCGCCAATCGGGTTGAGCGCGCAACCCTGATCGCCAAACAGCGTGGTGTAACCCAGCATCAGCTCGGTTTTGTTGCCGGTGCCGACCACCAGCCCGCCAAACACCGAGCTGCGATCGTACAACGTAATCATCCGGCAGCGGGCCATGATGTTGCCGGCTCGCAATGGGGCCATGTCCGGGCTTTGGCGCCGCCACCCATCGACCATTTCCGTGATCTCAACCGTCTCGGAGCGCACACCGAGTTGGTTGATGACAAGCTGGGCATGGTCGAGACTGGCCTGCGAGGAGGTGCGATACGGCATGCGCACGGCCAGCACATTCTCCGGCCCGAGGGCCTCGCATGCGATGAAACAGGACAGCGCCGAATCGATGCCCCCTGATAGGCCGAGCACGGCCTTGTTCAGGCCGACTTTTCGGATTTCGTCGCGGACAAAGCCGACCAGCACCTTGCGGGCGGCGGCGGCATCGAGGGTCGGAAGTGTTATGCGGCGCATGCGGTAGGCCTATGCTACCAATAACCGTATCAGTTGCGCAGCGTCGCCGGCAGGAACACAGAGACCGGAGGACCCATCTCGAACGCGCGACAGGATGCGGCCACGCAAGTCGTCATCACGCGCAGCCAGTCCGCAAGGAGAGTTCTAGTCACGCTTCCCGTGAGCCCAATGAGATTGTTCAGCTCATAGGGGTCCGTTTGCAGGTCATAGATCTCGAGATCGCACGCGTGGTGTTCGACGTACTTATAACGCACGCCGCGGAGTCCGGTGTAGATCGGCTTCGGATTGGTCGTTTTCAAGCAGGCTGAATCGGGCTTCTCCATCGCCTTCCAGGTCTGATCAGGCTCGTCTGGCTCGAGCAGGCCGCCGCGCAGGGTTGGATCATCGAACTGACTGGAGAACGGGTATTGCTCCAGGAAAAACACCTGCCTCCAGGCCGGCGGGGAACCGCCAAACAACGGAAGCAGCGAGCGACCGTCGGCAAAGGTCGGAATCGATGTCTGGCCAATCTCGGCAAAGGTCGGCAGCAGATCAATCGTGCTGACAAGGGCATCTGACGTCTGGCTGACGGGCACACCAGGCCCGCGCACGATAAGCGGGACGCGCAGATCCTCCTCGTAATTGGTGTACTTTCCCGCTGGGAGGCGATGCTGGCCCATGTGATAGCCGTTGTCCGAGGTGAAGATGATGTAGGTATTCGTCAAAATACCTGAGTTGGCGAGCGCGTCGATAACGCCGGCCACCATCTCGTCGACCGCCTGCATCGACCGGAGGCGCTGGCGATACTTGACATCGAGCTCGGCGATCTGAGTGACGGTAAGCAATGGCAAGGCGGAGATGAGAGGGGGTTTATCGCTCATGTCCGCTTCGTTGAACGAAGGCGTTCGCGGGGCGATGACATCTGTGAACAGGCCGGAATGACGCGGCGCCGGGGTAGACGGGCCGTGCGGCGCATACGTATTGACATACAAGAAGAACGGCGCGCCCGCACCCGCGGTTCGGGTGATGAAGTTCACCGCCGTGCGCGAAAGCACGTCGGTCATGTAGTCCTCGGGCGCGGCGCCATACGAGACGAGGGTGCCATTCGCGTTCAAGGTGTAGTTGAAGCCGAAGTAGGCCGCGTCGCTGGACGGGCTGTAGAACTCGTTCCAACCGGGCGGAATGTAGGTGAGTGCGTCCGTAAAGGGGTAGCCATTCAGGTATTTGCCCATCAGAGCCGTTCTATATCCGGCATCCTGGAGCACCGTCGCGAGCGTGGTCTGCTCGAGGTTGAGCTCGGTGGCCTTCTGAAATCCTCCATCGGGCGGCCCATTGCTTAGGACCTGATGGTTGTGGACATATTGGCCGCGCAATAGCGAAACCCGGCTCGGGCAGCACAACGACACTGGAACGAGGGCGTTTTCAAACGTCACGCCCGCTTCCTGAACGAAAGTCCGAATATAGGGCGTGTAGTCGAGAGTATTCAGCCGCGCGTCGAGGTCGTCAGCCATAATCAGGACGATATTTGGGCGCGTGTCCAGAGCCTGCTCCGCAGCCAAGCCAGGCACAGTGGTCGGACCCTGCGTCACGGGCTCGAGCGCCGGGGAGACCGAACCTACCAGCGGTGCAAAAGGGGAAAGAACCGCAGCGAACACGGCCATGACAGTAATACCCTGCCGAAACAGGTATTGATCGCTCAACTTGTACTCCTTATGCGTCTTCACGCCATTGATTAAAACTTCACCCGACATTCAAGACCCATTCACGTCGCGGACTAGATCATTATGGCAAAGTCGTTGCGATTGGCAAGCGCCCCGTTGTCAGTTCCAAGACACCCGAAACTTCTGAAATTCAAGACGCCCGCAATTCATGCCAAAAACCCCCTCATCAGTGGCGCCGGCATCGGCAGACTGACCACCAAAGCGCTTTTGGCCAAGGCCGGCCACGACGTCACGGTGCTCGAGGCGCA
>JBDSIP010000602.1:0-3912 GCA_039917915.1 Thermoflexales bacterium | reverse complement strand
CCTGGATGTCACCGGTTGCCAGACAATACTCGGCCTGCGTGGCAAGCAACTGACGCTCGGCCATGGTGGCCGGAGCGCGAGCGGGATCGAGATCAAAGCCTGGCAGTGAGCCGACTGCCTCGCCTGCGCGGGCGATATCCCCTTTTGCCAAATGACTGCGCGCAAGCCAGCTCGCCGTGTGGAATTCCCACATATTCGACTTCAGCAAACTGGCAAGTTCTCTGGCCTTGACCAACAGGCGTATCGCCGCATCCGCCTCAAGCAGGTTCAGATAGATGACGCCTATCGTGAGAAGCGCGCCGCAGGTCCACTGGCGATGGCCAATAGTTTCCGCAACAGTCAGGCTGCGCCGGGCATTTTCCAGGCTTTCGGCGTATGCGCCAACGAGGGCTTGCCTGCTCGCGAACGAAAACAGCGCGAAGGCGAGGGCTGGCTGGCTGCCGCATCGCGTGGCCACGGATAGGCACTCCGCCGGCTCTTGCATGGAAGGGTCGTCCGCCGCGACCATGGTGTCGAAACTGGCCATGCCGGTGACCACCTGCAACATGCTCACCGCAGAGGACAAGCCCACCAGGTCGCCCGCGTCTCGGAGACGCCGAATGACTTCATCATAGATTTCTTTGGCCTCAAATGAGTTGCCCGCGAATTGGGTTGTCTGGCCTGTGAGATCCAACGTGCATGTGATCGCAACCGCGTTTCGGGCACCCTCGAAAATCACAAGCGCCTCACGTTGCATGTCAAGCGCCAAATGTGGACGTCCCGTATTTGTGAGCAGATTGCCAACCTGGATGAGCGAGCGCGCCAGTTCGTGAGGGGAACCACTTACTCGCGCAAGAGCAAGGGCCTGTTCGAAGTATTCTCCCGCGCGCGCGTATTCGCGTGACGCCCACAGCGCGCCGAGATCGATCATGGCCTGCCATTTTGATGACGCGTCGTGAATTCGCTCAGCCTCGGCCAGCGCGGCCTCGTCGTCAGCCCGCGCGCCGTCGAAGTCGCCAACCTGTTCGCGCGCTTGTCCGCGGGCTCGCAACAAAGCGCCGCGCGTCCATCCGTCCGGGTGCGTGTCGGCGCCCAACCGGTCCAGCCCGATCAGAGCCCGGTCATCGTGTTCAAGCGCGGCTTGCGGCACATGGAGCTGGCGCGCGCGTTCGCCCGCGCGCCAGGCCCACTCGGATGCTTTGAGCCACGCGCCGGCCCGAAAGTAATGGTGCGACAGATCCCCAGCCTCGCCGCCGGTCGCCTCGATGTGTCGGGCGATGGCGAGATGCAGCGCCTTCTGTTCGCGGCCGAGGAGGGTCGCATAAATCGCCTCGCGGGTGAGCGCATGCCGGAAGACAAACACATCCGGACTCTCTTCCGTCACGAGTTGGGCCGCCACAAGTTGGCGGATGTGCCCAATCAACGTCTCTTCATCTCTCGCGGTGATGGCCTGGAGCGCGCCGAAGTCAAAGCGTCGGCCCATGACCGCGGCGACCGTGAGGGTGCGCAAGGTCGCGGGTTCCAGGCGTTGCGCGCGAGCGCTCACGGCGATCTCGACGCTTTCGGGGATACGCACTTGCTCCATCGGCTTGCGCTCCCAGCCGTCGCCGCTCTCGTAAATGTCGCCGGCCGTGACGAGCGCCTTGAGCGCCTCTTCGACGAAATAGGGATTACCGTCGGTCAGCGCGAAGATGGGCGCGAGGAACTCGGGGCGGATGGCGCGTCCGAGGTCAAAGATCTCGCGGATCATCTGGTCGACCTGGGCCATCGTGAGCCGGTTCACGCTGAGGTCAAGCGCAAGGCGCGTCCGATTGGTTTCTGCCCGAAACCGGTCCAACTCGGCATGGGTCTCGTCGTTGCGGAAAGTCAGCAGCCAGAGGACCGCCTGCGGCGCGCGGCGGATCGCGTGCAGGACATACTCGAGCGTTGCGTCGTCGCTCCAATGCAGGTCTTCGATCGCGATCGCGCGCGGGGCATCTCCCGCCAACAGGGCGCGGGTGATTGCGCCAAATAGCCGGCGTTTGTCCTCCTCGGCGTCGCCGGGCGGAGCAGGGAGGACGCCCGGGGCCAGTAAGCGAGTTCCGGGGCGATCTTCAGGAGGTCTGGCGCGAGCGGATCAAACCACCTTGCAGCTTGTGTCTCCCCGTCGGCCGCCACGCGCGCCAGGAGCAGTTCGCGGATGGGGGCGTACGGTGCCGCGCGGTCCTGCTCAAAGCATCGGCCCACCCCAGGCGTCAGGCCAAGACCGCGCGCCAGAGCGAGGGCCTCGCGGGTGAGGCGCGACTTGCCCGCGCCGGCTTCGCCTGAGATCAGGGCCACCCGGTTGTGACTCTGCGCGGACACATCGCGGGCCAACTCGCGGATGGCCGCGAGCTGCGATTCGCGCCCGATCAGGGAGGGGCATACAAAACTTCCCCGGTTGCCGGCGCGCTTCTTGGACTCCATCCAACGGTTGTAATGTCGAATCTGATTCCCGTCAAGTTCGATTCCTGGCGGGGACATGGCTCCTGCAAAGTCAACGTCAGCGCGTCAGAAACCACGCCGAGACCCTCGCGAGCCAAGGAATTCGACAGAAGAACGGAAGAAAGGGAGAGAAAGGGGTTCTCGCCTCTTCCCGTTCTCCTGCAAATGAACTTTCGGCGCGCGGCCGGGCTGAAGGCGATGCGCAGGCTGATGTCAAGCGCGATACTCTTCAGCGCCGTAAGGGCGAGTGGCAGCACGCGATACGCCCTGGATCGTTCTGATGCGCCCGCCGAGTCGGCGCCACGTGAAAGATGCAAAGCCGCCTGACGTGACCCTTGAAGTGCGCAGCACCCTCGGTCGTTGCCGGAACCTTGTTGTTTTGCAAGCGAAAGCGAGAGCGGAGAGAGCAGCCAGGGACTTTGTAGCAGCAGCCAGGGTCGGCTCCGAATTGCGCCCCGCAGCGTGTGGAATCTTGGCTAAAATGGGCCGATGACGTCATGGAGCCGCTCAACCGTTTCCCTGGTATTCAGCATTCTGGCCATCGTTTCTGGCCTTGCCATCCTTGTGTTGCTGTCTTCCGCCAAGATCGCCAGTGCCACGGACGCCGCTCGCGCAATACCAGCAGAAGTGGACATTCCGGCGGCCAAGTGCACCGGCACCCAAGCGTGCGATGGCATAAACCCCAACCTCGTCGGCGACGGCGCGTGCAATGGCGACTTTGCGTGCTACGTGGCGACCGGTCCAATCGGGGCAGGCTCGTGCAATGGCTACTATGCCTGCTATGCCACCAGCGCGCCAGTTGGCGACAACGCCTGTATTGGACAGCGCGCGTGCTACAACTACGAATATGTGTTGCAGGCGGTGGCGTCCAATTCATGCAGCGGCGATTTTGCCTGCGAGGAAACACATGGCGCGGTCGGCCAGAATTCGTGCAACGCCTCGTATTCGTGTTTCAGGGCCGGGGGATCCATCGGCGCTGGCTCATGCAATGTTTCGAGCGCATGCGAAAGCACTGTCGCCTCGGTCGGAAACTACTCGTGCAACGGCGTTTTCGCGTGCTTCCACGCGGCTGCTTCGATCGGCGACTGTCAATTCAACAGCACATTGCCCCCTGCTTGCGTAGCCGCAACGTCAACGCCGACTGAGACGCCTACCGCCACGCCTACGCTGGCGCCGACCGAGACGCCAACCGCCACGCCTACGCTGGCGCCGACCGAGACGCCGACCTCGACCGGCACGCCCACAGAAGCGCCGACGGTCACACCAACGCCTGCATTGATCGCCCGCGCAAGCCTGCCAGTAATACTGCGATAGTCGCGGCCGCCGACATCCCCGCGATGCGTGCTTCTCAGCCAGCCTTTTGACTCGCGCCATTACAGGCCGCTCGTGCGCGGCGGTCTCGCATTAGCCGGATGCTTCCTGCATCGCTGATAGACCACAGTCCAAGAGGCTGCCCCTATGGCGTGATCG
>JBDSIP010000601.1:0-4444 GCA_039917915.1 Thermoflexales bacterium | reverse complement strand
GGCAGTTCAGGACAGTGGCCTGCCGACCGGCGAGGCGTTGCAGGGTGATCGTGCGGAGCGGATCGGGGTCAACATCGGATCCGGCATCGGCGGTCTGCCGATGATCGAGGAAACGCACAGCGAAATGGTCAATCGCGGCCCTCGGCGCAGTTCGCCGTTTTTCGTGCCGGCGTCGATCATCAATATGATTTCGGGCCACGTCTCGATCCGTTTCGGTTTCAAGGGCCCGAACATTGCGGTGGTCACGGCCTGCACGACCGGCCTGCATGCAATCGGGCTGTCGGCCCGGCTGATCGAAGCGGGCGACGCCGACGTGATGGTCGCCGGCGGGGCCGAGTCTTGCGTCTCGCCGTTGGGTGTCGGCGGCTTTGCCGCGGCCCGCGCGTTGTCCACCCGCAATGACGATCCCAAAACCGCGTCCCGCCCCTGGGACAAGGACCGCGACGGCTTCGTGCTGGGCGAAGGCGGCGGCGTTCTGGTGCTGGAGGAGTACGAGCATGCCAAGGCCCGGGGCGCCAGGATTTATGCCGAGCTGGCCGGCTTCGGCATGAGTGGAGATGCCTTCCACGTGACTGCCCCCGATGTCGATGGCCCCCGCCGCTCGATGGTGAATGCGCTGCGCAATGCGGGCGTCAACCCGGATGGCGTCCAGTATCTCAATGCCCATGGCACCTCCACGCCGCTGGGTGATGTGAACGAAACGAATGCAATCAAGGCAGCGTTCGGTGCACACGCCCGCAAGCTGGTGGTCAACTCGACCAAGTCGATGACAGGGCACTTGCTCGGCGGCGCTGGCGGCATCGAATCCGTATTCAGTGTGCTGGCGATCCACCATCAGAAGAGCCCGCCCACCATCAACATCTTCAACCAGGATCCGGAATGCGACCTGGATTACTGCGCCAACGAGGCGCGGGACATGAAGATCGACGTGGCCGTTAAGAACAACTTCGGCTTCGGCGGGACCAATGGCACCCTTGTCTTCAAGCGAATCTGACCGGGATTCGCCGCGCGCCGTCGGCGCAGTTTGAGCCATTCCATGGACCAAGCCCCGTCGGTGACCTACCCGGTGGGACGTGCGCGGTTTGCCGCGCTGCTGATTGCCAGTCTGGCGCTGGCGGGCGGCGTCGGGGTCGGCTGTTGGGTCCTCCAATCCGATTCGCCGGGTTGGCGTCAAGCATTGGCGGCGTCCATGGCGCTCGTGACGGATGGCGCGGTGCTGCATGCGTGGCTGACGTCGCCGCAAGGAATGCTGCGCTGGGATGGCGCCGGATGGACTGCCCCCGGGATCGAAGGACCCGGCGCGATGGAGGTGGCGATCGACGTGCAGAACCTGTTGCTGGTGCGTTGGCGCGGTGCAGGCGCGACCCGCTGGTTCTGGCTGGAGCGCCACCGCGACCGGGCTCACTGGGCTGACCTGCGCCGTGCGGTATATTCGCGCGCCAGGCCGCCAGCGTTGTCTGCCACGCAGCCGCCGTCCGCGACACCATGACCAACGCGACCCCCGCACCCGCCCCCACTTCCGCCGAGACCGACCTCATGCTGGTCGAACGGACCGTCGCGGGCGACCAGAAAGCCTTTGAACTGCTGGTCATGAAGTACCAGCGCAGGATCGAGCGGCTGATCGGTCGAATGGTTCGCGACGTTGACCTGGTAGAGGATATCGCCCAGGAGACCTTCATCCGCGCCTATCGCGCACTGGCCCAGTTCCGCGGCGACGCCCAGTTCTACACCTGGCTATACCGGATTGCGGTCAATACCGCCAAGAAGGCCCTGATGGACCTCAAGCGGGATCCCCTGGTCTCGGAGAGCGCGTTGCGCGGCGGCGGCGACGATGATGATGAAACTTCCGCGGTAGAGAACGAACTAACTTCCTCGGAAACACCGGAAACGGTGCTGGCCGCCAAGGAAATCGCGACCGCGGTCAACTCGGCCATGGAGGCGTTGCCGGTGGAATTGCGCCAGGCGGTCACGCTCCGCGAGATTGAAGGCCTGAGTTACGAAGAGATTGCGGAAGTTATGAATTGCCCGATCGGCACCGTGCGTTCCAGGATTTTCCGGGCGCGCGAGGCAATTTCGGCAAAGGTCAAGCCCATGCTGGAAAACCAGACGGGCAAGCGCTGGTAGTGCGTTGATTTGGCAAGGTGAAGGTATGGACAAGATGGAAACTCACGAAATGGTCTCGGCGCTGGCGGATGGCCAATTGCGCGGCGACGCGCTCAGCCGCGGGATCGAGGTCGTTGCAACCGATCCGCAGGCGCGGCTGGCCTGGCAGAACTACCACTTGATTGGCGATGTTCTGCGCTCTGGCGAGCTGTCGATTGGAACCCCGGCGGCGACCTTCCTCGCCAGGTTCCAGGTGCTGATCGAGCGCGAGCAGGAGTTAGGGCGGCCTGCGGAGGCGCCAGCCATTGCAACCGGCGCGGGAGAGGCGCCTGCAGTTGTGGATCGCGCTCCCGCGGCGAACGATGGCAGCTTCCGGTGGAAGCTGGTGGCCGGTTTTGCGTCCCTCGCGGCGATCACGGCGTTGAGCTGGAGTGCCGTCGGCGAATTGACACGTGTTCAGCAGCCGCAGCTCGCATCTGCGGCGCCGCTCGTCAGGCCAGCCCCAGCTCAACGCGCCCCGGTGATGATCCGTGATCCCCGCCTGGACGAAATGCTGGCAGCCCATCGTCAATTCGGGGGCGGCGCGTCGGCTTTGCAGACGCCCGCCGGTTTCCTGCGCAATGCGACTTTCGAAGTCCCGTCGCGCTGACAGTCCTGCTCACGATGCATCAAACCGTTTCCCCCGCACCCGCGCTTCGAATCCTGGGTCGTTTGTTGCTTTCACTGTGCGCCGTCGGCGCGCTGGGGCTGGCAGATGCGCAGCAAGGCAATCCTGGCCATGGTGGGGCGGGTAGCAAATCGCCCGAGCGCAGCATCAGCCAGTGGCTTCTGCGCATCCATGAAGCATCGCGCCGTCGCAGCTATGCGGGCACCTTCGTTGTCTCCTCGGCAGGTTCGCTCTCAAGCGCGCGTATCTGGCATGCATGCGAGGGTGATCTGCAGATGGAGCGGGTGGAAAACCTCACCGGGGCGCCGCGTTCTACTTTCCGCCGCAACGATGAATTCCTCACCTTCCTGCCCGAGTCGAAGGTGGTTCGCAGCGAGAAACGGGAGTCTCCGGGGCTGTTTCCCCACCTGCTGACGGCCAGCGAAAACTCGATCCCCGAGTTCTACGGCGCCCGCGTGGTCGGCCGCGACCGGGTGGCGGGCTTTGACGCGGAGGTGGTCCAGCTGATCCCCAAGGACAACCTGCGTTTTGGCTATCGAGTCTGGACCGAGCGGCAATCCGGCCTGATGATCAAGCTGCAAACGCTGGATACCGAGGGCGGCGTCCTCGAACAGGCGGCCTTCTCGGAACTGCAGCTTGATGCGCCGATCCGCACGAGCAAGCTGTCCCAGATGGCCAGCACCGAAGGGTATCGCGTAGAAAAGAGCGATGTCTACAAGACCAGCGCCGCCGCCGAAGGCTGGACGCTGGTGACGCCGGTGGCCGGCTTCAAGCCGATGAATTGCTACAAGCGGCGCGGTGGCGACAACACGATGCAATGGATTTTTTCTGACGGCCTGGCCTCGATCTCGTTGTTCGTCGAACCCTTTGACCGGCAGCGTCACACCCAGGAGGGGCGATTCGCGCCGATGGGCGCCACTCAGACGGTGACGCATCGGATCCAGGATTGGTGGGTCACCGCCGTGGGCGAGGTGCCACCCGAGACGCTCCGGGTCTTCAGCCAGAGTCTTGAGCGGCTCAAGTAAGCGCGGATTTTCAAGTCAGGCCGCAAATCGAGAACCATTTCGATGCGCCGCATTCTCAGCTATATCAACATCTAGAGGTCGACATGCTCCTGTTCAGGAAGAAACTTTGCACTCATGTTCTGGTGGGCGCAGTTATCACCGTAGGGGCGGCGTTGGTACCGGCTCAGGCCGTCATGGCGCAATCGGCGCCGCAGGTCCGCGGCCTGCCCGATTTCACCGATCTGGTGGAGCTGGTGGGGCCGGCTGTGGTGAATATCCGGACCCTGGAACGGGCCCGGCCCGCTGCGGGAGGCAACGGCCAGATGGATGAGGAGATGCAGGAATTCTTCCGCCGCTTCTTCGGTCAGCCGCCCCCCGGCGCCCCCGGCGCCCCCGGCGCGCCGCGGGCACCCCGGCCCAACCGACCCCAGCAGCCCGAGGAGGACGTGCAGCCGCGTGGCGTCGGTTCTGGATTCATCTTGACGTCTGACGGTTACGTGATGACCAATGCCCACGTGGTCGACGGCGCCGAAGAAGTGTTGGTCACGTTACCGGACAAGCGCGAGTTCAAGGCGCGCGTGATCGGTACCCCCGACAAACGTAGCGACGTGGCCGTGATCAAAATCGAGGCCACTGGCCTGCCGTCGGTCAAGATCGGCGACGTCGGACG
>JBDSIP010000600.1:0-3109 GCA_039917915.1 Thermoflexales bacterium | reverse complement strand
CGCCCCGGCGTACGCCGGGGCGGGGACGGGCGCTTCCCATATACTGAAACCATGAAAACCTACGGCGCTCAATCCATGATCACCCCGCTCAAGCGCGTGCTGGTGCGCCGGCCCGATGCCGCCTTTGGTGATGCGAACCCGGCTCGCTGGCATTACGCGGCGCCGATCAATCTGGCCGATGCTCAGGGTGAGCATGATGCGTTGTGCGCGATGCTGCGCCGGGCCGGCGCCGAGGTGGTCTACCACGACGAGGCGCTGCCCGAGCACGCCGACAGCATCTTCGTCTTCGACCCGGCTCTGGTCACTGACCACGGGGCGATCCTGATGCGGATGGGCAAGCGCCTGCGCCAGGGCGAAGAGGCGGCGATGGCGACAATGCTCGAGAAGCTGGGCGTGCCGATCCTGGCCCGCCTAAGCGGCGAAGCGCACGGCGAGGCCGGCGACATGCTTTGGCTCGACGGCCGGACCCTCGTCGTCGGTCAGGGCTTTCGGACCAATGCCGAGGCGGCCCGCCAGATCCGCGAAGCGCTGGCCCCGCATGGCATCACGGTCATGACCGCTGAGATGCCGTATTACACCGGCCCGGATGCGTGTCTGCACCTGCTCAGCGTCATCAGCATTGTTGATTCTGGCGTGGCCGTTGTGTATCGCCCGTTGCTGCCGGTTCCGCTGTATCTGGAGCTCGAGCGGCGCGGGATGCGCCTGGTGGATGTCCCGGATGATGAGTTTCTGACCCAGGGGCCGAATGTGCTGGCCACGGCGCCCGGGGAGTGCATCATGCTCGAGCGCAATCCGGTCACCCGCCAGCGGCTGATCGATGCCGGGTGCGAGGTGACGACCTACGCGGGCAACGAGCTGTCGTTCAAGGCCGAGGGCGGGGCGACCTGTCTGACCCGCCCGATTTTGCGGGGTTAAGGTCGCCGACGACGGGGCCAACGGCGCCGATCTGACGCCGGCGGACAACATCGCCAGTGACACAGATTCGCTGAACGCGCAACCCGATCTGCGCATTGCCAAAACGACGGCGATCACCCTGGTGTATAGCCGGGTCGTCCCGCGGGATGGGACGCTGGTGGTGGAATGGATGACCTCCAGCGAACAAAACATACTCGGCTTCCGTGTGCTCCGCAGCGCGACCGGATCGCGCGACGATGCGGCACCTGCCGTCGCCGGCGTGATCGCTGCGACAGGCGGGAATACTGTAGCGGCATATACCGATGCCGATTCCGGCTTGCAGCCGGGTGTGACCTTCGCCTACTGGCGCCAAGAGCTTGACACGTCCGGCGCCGTCGCGAGTGAATACGTCCTGGGCGGCGCGCGCGTGCTGGTGATGCGGCACTATCGGCCGTTGGTGAGACGGTAGCAGAACGACCGACACCGGTTGACGGATGACGGAATCAAGCTTGCTTCCGTCATCCGTCGTCGGTCTCCCCTCCCGGCGATAATTGCCGCAACATGGCATTCGAAGCGGGCGAGACCGTCATCGGCATCGACGCAAGCCGTTCGGAGGCGGCCCGCCTGACCGGCACGGAGCGCTACTCGCGCGAGTTGATTGCGGCCATGCTGCGTTCGGGCGGGCATCGGTTCCGCCTCTACGCGCGCGCGCCGATCGCCGATGCCGCCCCTGCCGAGGTCGTCGTCATCCGCCGCGCGCGACTTTGGACCCACCTTGGGCTGGGTCCTGAAGTGGGCCGGCGCCCGCCGGACGCCCTCTTCATTCCCGCTCATGTGTTGCCAATTAGCGTTGGACTTGCCCGCCGGCCGCGCGCGGTCGTCACAGTCCATGATCTCGGCTATCGCCACTTTCCATCCGCGCATCCGCTGCGCCAGCGCCTGTATCTCGATCTCGGCACCTGGTTCAGCGCGCGCTGCGCCGCCGCCATCGCCGCTGACTCGCGCGCCTGCGCGGCTGATCTGACCCGCTTCTACGGCATCGCGCCGGAGAAGATCACGGTGGCGTATCCCGGCCCCATCCCGCCCGCCAGCCTTGGGCCCGGACGGGCCAGGGCCATTCTGTCCGAGCTTGGTCTGGCCGAGCGTGCCTTTGTGCTGTTCGTCGGCACATTGCAGCCGCGCAAGAACCTGCGGCGTCTGCTCCAGGCGATGGCGTTGCCGGCCCTCGCCGCGTATGACCTGGTGGTCGCCGGCGGGCGCGGCTGGGGCGGAGAGGACCTTGAGGCCGTTGCGCGCGAGGTCGGGCTGGGCGCGCGCGCGCATTTTCTGGGCTACGTGTCGGACGAGACCAAGGCCGCGCTGCTGCTGGGCGCTCGCGCGCTCGCGATGCCGTCGCTGCATGAGGGTTTTGGCTTTCCCGTGCTCGAGGCGCAGATGGCCAGCACGCCGGTCGTCGCCTCGAACACCTCTTCTTTGCCCGAGGCCGCCGGTGACGGCGCCATCCTGGTTGACCCCCTCGATCCCGCCGCGATCGCGGCCGGGCTGGCCATCGCGGTGGGTGACGCGGCGGCCCGGGTAAACCTCATTGCGCGCGGCCGAGCCAACGTCGCTCGGTTTAGCTGGGACACCTGCGCCCGGCAGATTCTGAGTTTGCTCATCCCGGAGGCGAATCGCCGATGAACCCCGTCCTGTTGATCCTGGGCATCCCGATCCATGACGTGGATTTCGATGGGGCCAGTTTCCAGGTGGCCGCCTGGCTTGATGAGCCGGGCGCCCGTCAGATTGCCACGGTCAACCCGGAGTTCATCATGACCGCCCGGCGCGACCCGGGGTTCGCCTCCGCATTGCGGCAATCCGACCTCAATGTCCCAGATGGGGTTGGGGTGCTGTGGGCGGCCCGACGGCTGGGGCATCCGCTGCGCGAGCGGGTGGGTGGAGCCGATCTCATGTTGCGCTTGTGCGAGCGAGCGGCCGTCGAAGGCTGGCGGGTGTTCCTGCTCGGCGCGGGCAAGGGCGTGGCAGCTCGAGCGGGAGAGGTCTTGACGGCGCGCTTTCCCGACCTGATCATCTGCGGCGCGCACGCCGGCTCGCCCGCCGATGACGCCGCTCCGGACATCAAGACCCGCATCCGCGCCGCCCGGCCTCAACTGCTCTTCGTGGCCTATGGCGCGCCCACCCAGGATCTGTGGTTGAACAAAAACTTGAGCGATTGCCT
>JBDSIP010000599.1:0-7519 GCA_039917915.1 Thermoflexales bacterium | reverse complement strand
GATCCGGCGCGTCTCGTCCGACCACTCCATGTGCGCGTCGGGCCGGCGCAACACTTCCTCGCGCAGCGCAGTCCCCAGGCCAGGCTTGCCTGCCAGCGTGATCATGCCGTCACGGATTTGGATCGGTTCAGTCATCACTTCGGCGTACCAGCCATCGTAAAAGGCCCGAACCGTCTCCACGATCTTGGCGTTGGGGATGTGCAGCATCAGATGCGCGGCCGACCAGAGCGCCACCGGCCCGATGCAGTCGTGGCTGGTGATCGGCAGCAGATACGTCTCGGCCATGTGGCAGATTTTGAGCGTTTCAGTCAGGCCGCCGCACCAGGCCATGTCGGGCATGATGATGTCGGCGGCGTTCTTCTCGATCACCTCTCGGAATCCGAATTTTGAGATCAGGCGCTCGCTCACGCACAGCGGCACCTTCGTGTCGTGCTTGAGCCGGGCATACGACTCGACATTGTCCGGAGGGATCATCTCCTCCATCCACATCACGTCATACGGCTCCAGCGCCCGGGCGATCTTGACCGCTTCGGTCAGGCTCCAGCGCGCATGGCCCTCGATGCAAATTTCCATCTTGTCGCCGACCGTTTTGCGGATGTCTTCGACATATGAAATGCCCTTCAGCAGGTCCTCGTGTTTGAGGTGATAGCCCACCGGCCCTACCGCGCCCGCGCCGGCCCGCGTCCCGAGCGGCCCGCCCGACGGCACGCCAAACTGGTCAAACGGCCAGATCTTCATGGCCTTGATCCCCTGGGCCAGCAGTTCGGCCGCCAGCTCGCCGGAGTGGCCCTCGGCCCAGCGCTTGTAGTCCTGGTGTTTGCCGTGACCGACGCAGGTGTTGTAGATCCAGATCGACTCGCGGCAGCGCCCGCCCAGCAGGTTGTAAATGGGCTGGCCGGTGTATTGCCCGAGCAGGTCCCACAGGGCCACATCCACGGCGCTGATGGCCCGGGTTTCGCTTCCGCCGTAGCCGAAGAAGTTGACCGTGTAGAACATGTTCTGCCACAGGCTTTCGATGTCGAACGCGCTCTTGCCGATCAGCAAGTTGGCGAACACGTCGTGGACCATCGCGCTGATCGCGCGCGGGACATAGAACGTCTCGCCCAGGCCGATCAGCCCGTCATCGGTGTGGATGCGCACCCAGGTCGTGTTGGGCTGCTCATCAATCCCGATTGTCTCAAGTTTTGTGATTTTCATTGTCATCGGATTTCTCCTCACCCTCTCTCGGCAAACTTTTTTCCGGAGGCGATATCCCCCGGCGCAGCCGGGGGATATCGCCTCCGGAGCAGATTCTGTTAGTGACGCCAGTCGGCCTGGCGGATTTACTTTCCGGAACTGGCGATTCTTGCGCGCCAGGCCTCGTATTCGATCTTTGCCTCGGCGCTGAGCGGGTAGTACTTCTTGAGGTGCTCGCCCTCGCGCAGCTTCATCCGGGTGAACTCCTCCCAGTCTTTCTTGGCGTTCGCGCGCTGGATGACCTCGGGGGCGAGTTTGACAGGCACGCAGACCGCGCCGTCGCCATCGGCGACGATGATGTCGCCGGGGATCACCAGGACGTTGGCGCACGAGATCGGGACGTTGACGCCCCAGAACATCAGGTTGTTTTGCATGCCATGGTTGGGCGTCACCCCGCGCATCCACACGCCCACATCCAAGTCGTCCATGTCCGGCCAGTCGCGCATGCAGCCGTCGATGACGACCCCGGCCCCGCCGTGGCGCTGGAAGAACGTCATCATCATTTCGCCAAAGATGCCGCCCTCCATCTCGCCCCGCCCATCGACGACGATGAAGTCGCCGGGCTGGGTTGGATACATCACGAAATGATGGAACAGACCGCGCTCGCCATACTCCTTGCTGTCGGTCAGATCCTGGCGCTTGGGCATGCACTGCAGGGTGAGGGCCGGGCCGGCAATCGCCTTGCCCTTCTTCCACGACGTCAAGCCGGTCATATGCGGGCGGGTGACGCCCAGGTTGAATAGTTCGCCGGCCGCGGTGGCGGTGCCGATGCGCTGAAGCGCTGCGCACAGGGCCGGATCGGGACGCTGTATGTCGTCGAAGATCGTGATCGCGCGGATATTGTCCGGGTTGAAGATTGCCATGTTACGTTATGCTTTCGGTTGAGATGACGTCGACAGCCGGCTCGTTTGCGCATGCCGGATCAGGTTGATCAGCAGCCGATCGGCCGCCGGATGGGCGTCCAGGTTTTGGAGCAGGGGCAGGGTGCTGAGGATGAGCGTGCCCGCGCCGACGCGATACGCGCCCATCAGCAGCCCCCAGGCGTAGCCAGTCGGATATTTGTGATGGCCCACCGCGAACGAGGCGGCCATCATGTCGTTCGGCGCGTCCAGCCCCTCGTAGATATCGTGCGGGATGACCGGCCCGTAGTAGTCCCAATCCATAATCCCCGGCCCCTGCAGTCCCTCAAAGACCGGATGGCGGCGCGATACGCATTCCTTGTGATACAGCCAGTCCGTCGCGGTATAAGACTTGCCGCGCCGGGCCAGGGGCAGATACGCCGTCGAGTCCGTCCCGCTGGCGAACACGCCCGGGTTCAGGGCGATGACTGTCGCGCCGGATTCGAGGCGGCGGGTCAGTTCAGCCATGCGCTCGGGCGTGCGCTCGGCTTCCGGCGGCAGGCCGACCAGGATGACCTCGCCTGGCTCAGCCGCTCCCAGCGGCCGGCATCTCAGGCCGCGCGCCGCCAGCCAGGCCTCCGCCGGGGCCCCCAGACCCCAGGTGGCAATGTCACCTGTCAGGTGAGGGAGCGCGGCCGGGTCGGTGAGCTGCACAGTCATCCGCCCGCCAGCCGGCGCGCCGCCCCGCTCCAGGTTGGCCGCAAAGGTGTACGCCCCAGCCGGGCCGTCAAGGATAACGGTCTCTCGCAAGACCAACACGGCCAGCGTGGAGGGATCTGGGATCGCGATGGTCACGGCCTTTTCCCACGCCACGCCACCGGGGCCGATCAGGCGGAAGCGGGCCGGATACTCGCCGGGCTTGAGCGCGCTCTCGTTGGCCAGGCTGGCCTCCAGGGTGATCGTCCGCCCGGCATAAGCATGGGTGGGGTCGGCCAGCAGGCACCAGCGCAACGCCGCCCAACCTTCCCAGACCGCGTCAAACGTGCCCGGCTTCCATTGGCGGAAAAACGTCCACAGCCCCTCGCCCGTGAGCGCATGGTCAAGCATGCCGGTCAGGTTGTAGCCCGCCAGGCGCGGGTTGGCTCGAATGAGATCAAACGCGAACGCGCGCTGGCGCGAATGCATGCGCTGGCTCTCGCGCAGCATGTCCTCCGGGAACGCGTACACGTCGTCAAAGCCGAGGCGGCGCCAATCTGCCTCGAAGATCTCAACCTGGTCGCGCAGGAATCCGCCTTCCTCGAGGGCGGGCGCGCCGGTCTGCTCCCAGTTGCGCCATTCGGAGATCACGTTTTGCAGGCTGCCGATGCCATACTCGGAGAGAAAGACAGGCTTGGTGTCGCTGCCGAGCGCCTTCATGAAGGCGATCGCATCCGGCTTCAGCGGCATTTGCGGATAGACGTGCGCGTCGCCGGCGCGGTCAACATAGCCCGGCGCCGGCATGCGCGTCCAGTCCGAGCTCCCCCTCGGCCGGACCTGGGGCGGATTCGGGCCCTCGACCCCCCACACAGGCTCCCACGCGACGCCGCCCGGGTTGCTGATGGATCCCACGTCCGGCTTCTCATCCCACCGCCCACTGCTCAGCAGCACCAGACGGGTCGAGTCGAGGGCGCGCAGCTTCGGCAGATACGACTCGGCGTGGCGATAGGTCGGGCTGTTGTTTGTCTCGTTCAGCAGCCCCCAGATCGTTATGCAGGCGTGGTTGCGGTCGCGGCGGATCATGTCGCCGGTGCTGCGGTCAAAGCGCTCGCCCATGTGGGGCGAATCGGCCAGCAGCCAGGCCGCCAGACATTCCTCGTAAACCATCAGCCCGAGCTCGTCGCAGAAATCCATCTGCTCGGCGTAACCCATGCCCGAGATGAAGCGGACCATGTTGAAGCCCGAGGCCTTGGCGAAAATCAGGTCGCGCCGGACGAAATCGGGGATGACCGGCACGACCGCGCCGATGGGCTGATGGTTCCCGGTGTGGGTGCTCTTGAGGAAGATGCGTTTGCCGTTGAGATGGAAATAACCGTCGATGACCCGGAACTCGCGAAAGCCGACCCGGAACGACTGTTGATGGGCCGCGCCGCCGTCTTCCTGGACGATCGCGCTAAGTTGGTACAGATACGGGTCGTCGAGATTCCACAGCCGCGGCTCGCGCACCATCAGCGCGCCCTCGTGGGTGGATTCACCGCTGGGAAACGCGGCCGTCAGGGTTTGGGCGGCCAATATGTCGCCGCCGTCCGTCGTCAGCCCAACGCTCAGCGTGACAATCCCTCGCGCTGCTGCCGGCTTGCTGTTGAAGACCTTGACGGTAATGGCGATCCGGCCGGTGCCCGGGTCGGGCCGGGCGAAGACATCCCGAATGTGGGTTGCGGGCGCAACCCGCAGTGTGACCGGATAGATGATCCCGCCGGTGTTTGTCCCGCTGCCGGGAATGACCTTGATGGATTTGTTGCGATGGGGCACCTCGCTGAGCGCATAACCATCGATGGGCGTCTGGGTCGGATTCAGCACGCGGACGGCGAGCAGGTTGTCGCCGTTCCACTGGATCGCCTCGGTGACGTCGAACTCGAACGGCGTTTCGCCGCCTTCGTACAGCCCGGCATAGTGGCCGTTCAGCCACACCTCGCCGAGGTAATCGACCGCGCCAAAGCGCAGGATCGCGCGCTCGCCGGCCATGCCCGGGCCGTCGGCCGCGGCAAACCGATGCCAATACCAGACCACGCCGTGGTAACCGGGCAGGACCTGTTGGATGATGCCCGGCACAGGCGCGTCGACGGCCTCCAGGCGCGGCTGACGCCACCAGTCCTCGGCGCGCCCGACATTGGCGGGGTCGGGCGCAATCCGCCAATTGCCATTCAGGGTTCGGATTGGATTCGAGTAAATAGGTCTCCCTAGATCGCGGCCCGGCCACCGTCGATCACCCAGGCCGCGCCGTTTACAAACGAGGCCCCCTCGGAACACAGAAACACGACAACCCGCGCGACTTCCTCGGCTTCGCCGTAGCGGGCCATCGGGTTGCGGCCAATGTTCCAGCGTCGGATTGCGCCCGGGTCCTCGGGGTTGTTCATCTTCTCCAGCGACTGCAGCATCCGAGTATCGATGGGGCCCGGGCACACGGCGTTCACCCGGATCCCCAGCTTGCCGACTTCACCGGCGGCCGAGCGGGTCAGCCCGAGCACGCCGTGTTTGCTGGCCGAATAGGCCGCCAGGTTTGGCGAGCCCAGCGTTCCGGCCACCGAGGCGGTGTTCACGACCGCCCCTTTCTTCTGGGCGATCATCACCGGCAGCACATACCGAAGTCCCAGGAACACGCCCTTCAGGTTGACCCCGATCACCCGGTCCCAGACCGCTTCGTCGTATTCGGCCACCGGCGCAACCCGGCCCTCGGTCCCTGCGTTGTTGAAGAAATAGTCGATCCGCCCGAATGTGTCGACGGTCAGCTTGACATAGGCTTGAACTTCAGCCGTTTGGCTTACGTCGGCCCGGGTCGCGATTGCCTGCCCGCCGGCGTCCCGGATCTCGGCCGCGGTCCGTTCGGCCCCATCCCATTCAATGTCGACGACGACGACCTTCGCGCCGGACCTGGCGAATTCGAGACAGGCCGCCCGGCCAATCCCGCCCGCGCCGCCGGTGACCAGCGCGACCCCGTCCTGCATCTCCATCTCTTTCATGCTCATCTACTTCGGCGCGAGGCGCGAACCTTCATCTTCCTGTCCGTCATCCCGCGCGAAAGCGCGGGATGACGATGGATGCTTTCATGCGCCCCCCTGCTTCGCCAGGTAATCGTGGATGACCCGCCCAAACGGGAGGACAAAGTCCGCCCGCCAATAGAAGCCATCCAGCATTTCGCGCACGGGAAGGCGATACACCGGGGCCTGGGCGTTGGGCCGGAGCTCGACCGTCACCGGACCGCGCCAGCACTCATACACATGCAGGTCGGCGAAGGTGCGGGCGGTGAGCTGGCGGATCGCATCGCTGCCGTCCACGTTGGGCATTACCTTCAGGTTGATGTTGGTCCGGAAATCGCCGTAGGCGGTCATCTCCTCGGCCTGGGCCCGGGTCTGTTTGTAGGCCATCGTCAGGGTGATGACGTCGATACCGTTGCGGGCGACCGTGCCGACGAACAGATCGTCGCGCACGCCCAGCCAGGGCTGTCCGCCCTTCTTGGGCTGGCCATAGATCTCCCGCCCGGTCGCCACCGCGCCGTCGCTGCCCAGATACAGATAGGGCGAGTAGGCGCCCGCGATGTCGGTCCCCGCCAAACGCACAGGAATTTGCACCGCCGACTCATAGTAGTTGCCGAAATAGTCCGAGTCGTTCATGTGATAGACATGGATCAACACCACGTCGCTGACGACTTCGAGCGGCGGCGGGACCAGCCTCCGGGAGGCCTCGATGTCGGTTCGATAGAACGCGGTCAGGATCTCCGTGTCGCGCATCTGCATCGGGAAGCGCGGCACGAGCGGATTGTCGAACGGGGTCTCGAACGCGTGTTGAGGGTCCATGTCACCAGAGATGGCTGCCGCCCGCGTTCATGGCCAGGTTCCCGCCGTCGACCGGGAGCAGCACCCCGGTCACATATCCGGAGGCGGGCGAGGCCAGGAAGATGGCCGGGCCGACCATGTCGGCCGGCTCGCCCAGCCGGTTCAGCGGGATGCCCTTGAGCAAGTGGGCGATGAAGGCCGGGTCGAGGGCTGGATCTTCCAGCCACTTGCGCACCGATGGCGAGCGGGTCTGGGAGGGCTGGATGGCGTTGACTCGAATATTGTGGCGCGCCCACTCGGTCGCCAGCTCGCGGGTCATCTGATTGATCCCGCCCTTGGCGACGCTGTAGGGCAGGTTGCCCCGCCCGAGGGCCAGGCTGCCGGCGATCGAGCTGATGTTGATGATGCTGCCGCCGCTGCCCTGTTTGATCATCCGCTGGCCGGCGGCCTGGCTGCACAGAAAGTAGCCGGTCAGGCAGACCGCCAGGACCCGGTTCCAGTCCGATAGCGCCAGATCCTCGGGCTTCTTCTTCGCGCCGATGTAGGGGGCATTGAGCAGGATGTCGACGTGCCCGAAGGTCTCATCGACCTTCGCAAACAGAGCCTCCACGTCCTCGGGCTTGCTGATGTCGCAGTGGGCGGGCATGGCCTTGCGCCCCATCGCCGTGATCTGGGCGCAAGTCTCGGCCACCCCGGTGTCGTTGATATCCGCGACAGCCACGTCGGCGCCCTGTCCGGCGAATCCAATGGCGATCGCCTGGGCGATTCCCGACGCGCCGCCGGTGACGACGGCGACTTTCCCGGTGAGATCAAAAAGCGGACTTGGCATGGGTTCTCTTTCCAAATCAAGATGCCCGGCGCGCGCCGGGCATCTTGATTTGGAAAGAGAACCCATGCCAAGTCCGCTTTTTGATC
>JBDSIP010000598.1:0-4001 GCA_039917915.1 Thermoflexales bacterium | reverse complement strand
GTTCCAGGCGGTGAACCCGCCGCTGATGCTCTTGACATTGGTATAACCAAGCAACGTCAGAGATTCCAGGACGATCCCGCCACGATGACCGATACCGCAGTAGACGATGATGGGCTGATCCTTGGCGGGCAGCTTGTTCAGGTTCGACGTCAGCGTCCGGATTGGAATGTTAACCGCGCCCTCGATGTAACCGTTGGCCGTCAATTCGCTGGCCTCGCGCACGTCGAGCAGGAAGGGCTTGGCTGCGGCGAGCTGATCCTTCGCCGCCAGCGGCGCAATCAGATTGAAACCATCCGGCAGTCCGGCGATGTACTTGTCCAGCACGGCGAAGAGCGCGCTGTCGACCACGGGCGCCACACCCGCCTTGAGATCCGCCGTCGCGCCAGTGGCGACCGGAAGCTTGGCCGCAACCCAGGCGTTGAAGCCATTGCTGACGCTCTTGACATTCGTGTAGCCCAACATCTGCAGCGTGGTCATTGCCAGCGCGCCACGATGTCCGATTGCGCAGTAGACGACGATCGGGGCGTCCTTGGCAGGCAGCTTGTCCAGGTTCTTGGTCAGGGTCCGGATCGGGATGTTGACCGCGCCTTCGATGAAGCCATTGGCGGCGATTTCGCTGGGCTCGCGCACATCGACGATGAAGGGTTTGGCCGCCGCGATCTGATCCTTGAGCGCCGCGGGCGCAATCCCACTCCAGCCATCTGGCAAGGCCTTGACATACTTGTCAACGACAACGGCGACATCGAGCGCGGGTTTGGGCGTTGCCGGCACAACGGTCGGGGCGAGCGGAACGGCGGTCGGCGCGGGGGTCGCCGCGGTCGCGCAGCCGGCCAGCGACAGCGCCACCAGGCTCATCGCGACAAATCGGGTGTATCTCTTCGTATCCATGTTTCCTTCTCCTCTTTGGCCAACGGGCGTTGGCCAGCTTGATTGATCGGTCGGCCGTTGACAACTCGCAACGGTTACTCGGCCGACCGCGCTTCTGTTTTTTCGGCTGCGCCCGGCGTCTCCGGTTGCAGCGACTCATACCATTTGCGATGTTCCATTCGGGCGTACTCCTCTGAGACCTTGCCAGTCACCATGCCGGACAACGCGCCGTATAGAAACGTGAAGTAAACGTGGCCAATCATCATGACCGACAGGCCAAGCATTGAAATGTCGTGGACGATGACGATCGCGGACAGGCCGTCTGGGCCGAGTTGACCCTTGGCGAACCACATCAGCAGGCCGGATATCGCCACCGAGTTGAACATCAGGAAGGTGGCCGCATGGTGCAGCTTCTGGCCGGCGTTCAGCCGCCCCTGAGGCGGAAGGTTCCGGGTGCTGCCGAAAATGTAGCCGGGCATGTGTTTGAACCATTCCCAATCCTCGCGGCCGTAGGTGAACGACTCGCGCACCAGCTCGAGCGCCTTGCGGGGCATGCGCAGCATGTAGAGCGCCGGCAACAGGATGAAGGCGACCGCGCCAATGCGATGGACCACACCTGAGGTTCCGCCTTTTGCCAGAAACGAAAGCGGCGGGAACAACAGCGCCACGCCAGTCAACAGCAACATGAAGAACGAGATCACCCCGATCCAGTGGATCACTTGTTGGGCCGGAACGTATCGGCGCACAAGGTGCGTTGCGGTTACCGCGACGGGGTCCACAGCGGGGGTGAGGTCCGCAACGGTATCCACAGCAGGGGCGAGTGTCGCGCTAGTCATGCTGAGTCTCCTTCAATTCGGGTTGTGCGGTTTTGCGAGCCACCTCTTCTTTGGCCACCCGTTCGTGCTCGGCTCTTTCCTTCCCGTGCTGGCGGCGGGCGAAGACGAACATCAGACCCATCACCCCGGCGGCCAGCACCGACAGACCGCTCGAAGCCGGCTGCACCACGTTCTGCCACACCTGCATCGCGGCCGGCGCCTTCGGGTCGACCGGGAGGCCGTAGACCTCGGGTGCATCGAGCAGAATCATCAAGAGGCCCAGCCCGCCCAGTTGTGTTTCACCGTAGACCTGGGCATTTGGATGGCGCGCCTTGAGCGCCGCCACCTTTGCCTTCGCTTCGGCCAGAATCGTCTCCCGATCGCCGAAGTGGATCGCCTGGCTGGGGCAGGTGCGCGCGCACCAGGGCGCCTGACCTTCCTTTACCTGGTCCAGACAGGCCACGCATTTGGAGACATGGTTGTCGACGATATGCGGCACCTTGAAGGGACAGGCATCCGTGCAATAGCCGCACGCGCTGCACTTTTCCCGGTCGACGACAGTGAGTCCATTCCACTTCGTGAGCGTACCGGTCGGGCAGGCCGCGACGCACGGCGCGTCGGCGCAATGGAAGCAGCGGTGATGGTCGAACGACCCCCACAACGTGCTGCCCTTGCCGCGAATCTGCTCGCCAACGTGGATGTAAGCCTCGCCGTCGGCGAGCTCGTTGCCAGCCTGGCATGACACCACGCAGGCCTGGCAACCGATGCAGCGGTCGAGATCGATGGAGAATGCGTATCGGGTTGCCATTTCAGTTCCCCAGCGCCAGTTTTACGAAGTTGACCCGCAGCCCAGCCCCGCCGCTGATCGGGTCGAGGACGTAGCGAGTCTGCAATGCGGTGTCACTCGCGCCCCGGCCATGCGCGCGAGTCATCCCGGGCGCGTTGTGGCCGAAGCCGTGAATCATGTAGACGCAATCCTTGCGGATGCGGGGGGTCGCCTTGATCGCAACCGGCCCGCTGCGCGCGCCATCCTGGTTCTCAAGCCACACTTTCTCGCCGTCTTGAAGGCCGAGTCGGGCGGCTTCCTCGTCGTTGATCCAGACCGCATTTTCGGGCGTGTGCGCATGCAGCAGGGGCGTGTTCTGGGTCCGCCCAAAAGTATGGACCGGGCTGCGGCCATAAATCAGGCGATAGAAACCAGCCGGCGGCTCCGGTGTGGCCTCGTACTTCGGCAGGGGGGCCAGGTTCGACTTTGCCAGCGCATCCGAGTAGAGCTCGATCTTCTGGCTCGGCGTGCCAAACGGTGATGTGTTATCCGCAGCAAAGTCGGCCATGAATGGCTTGCCCGGCTGAATTGCAATCCCGCCCTGGGAGCGCAACTTCTCGATGCTGAGGCCGGCTGAGCTCAGCCGCCGATCCAGGAATTCTTCGGCAGTCGCCCAGGGGAAGAAGTCCTCCAACCCCAGCCGATTGCCGAGCTCGCGGGCCATCCACCAACCTGGCTTCGTGTCATACAACGGCTCGATGGCCGGCTCGCGCAACGCGATATAAGGCGTCTTGTGCGCGCAAGCCCACACATCGTCGAAGCGCTCCAGATAGGTCGCTTCGGGCAGCACGACGTCCGACCAGGCGATGTGATCCTGGGGCAGCACATCGATGCTGACGACGAGATCGAGATTGCGCAGGGCCTGGCGGGTGCGCTCCTGATTCGGCAGGGTATGAAAGATGTTCATCCCGTAGATCAGCAGGCCTTTGATCGGATATGGTTTGCCGCTGACCATCGGCTCAATCAATTCCTGGATCGCGGTGGGTCCGCGCAGGAAGGTGTCGCGGACGCCGTCCGCGCGGGTCTTGCCGGTGGGTCCGGGAGGCAACACGGCCTCCTCTCCTGGGACAGCCGCTCACCCACCCGCGCCGCCGACGACGGCATAGGGCGGATGCGGGTGCTCCTCGAGGTAAGGGGTCTTGCTGAAGTAGATCCCGCCCTCCCGGCCGTACGCGCCAAGCAGGGCATTGATGATGTAGACCGCCCGCATGCGCTGGGTGTCGTTCCCATACCAAATGACGTGCCGGCCCGGAACAATCACCGAACTGGGCCGGGCGGCCCCCAGGGCGCGCGCCGACGCGCGGATCAACGCAGCGGGTAGTTCAGTGATCGCGGCCGCCCATTCCGGAGTGAGGTACTTGACATGGGCGGCCAACTGATCAAAGCCGGCCGTCCACTTCTCGATAAAGGCAGTATCGATCAGGCGCTCCGAGATGAGCACATTCATCCAGGCCAACAAGAGGGCGGTGTCCGTTCCGGGTTCGATTCGGAGC
>JBDSIP010000597.1:0-4213 GCA_039917915.1 Thermoflexales bacterium | reverse complement strand
CGCGGTGGGCGCGGCGGCTGGCGCAGCGCCGCAGGAGGCTAGCGCGATCGCGCCAGCCACGCTCAATGCGAATAGCTTCGTAGACAATCGGTTCATGTTTCTCTCCTCTTTGGTTGTTTGTGCTGGCGACACTTTTCTGATGTGGCGGTCGGTGGCTGCCAGCGGATCCCACCTTCCCCCCGGAGGATGTCAATAGCCGTGCATGCTGCCATCCGCCCGCCGCGTCGCGGGCAGATACTTGCGCTGATAGGGGAACTTTGCGGCCAGTTCCTCGTTGATGTCGACACCCAGACCCGGGGCGTCCGACAGCAGCAGGTAGCCATCGTCATAGGTCAGCGCCGGGGGCATGACCTCGCGCACGATTTCAGGGTGGGGCGTCCATTCCTGGATGCCAAAGTTCGGGATCGACATCCCGACGTGGGCGCTGGCCGCCGCGCCAATCGTGCCGATGTCGCCCGGCCCGTGATAGGCCGTGCGGACATCATGCGGCTCGCCGATCGCGGCGATTTTTTTCGCCTCGGTGATGCCGCCGATGTGCTGGGGTGAACAACGCATGTAATCGATACTCTGGTCGATGATCATCGGCAGCACTTCGAAGCGGCTGCTCATGATTTCGCCGATGGCGATGGGGGTGGTCCCGCCCGCCCGCACGCGGCGCATGCTGGGCGCGTGCTCCGGCCCGATCGGGTCCTCGAGATAAATCAGCTTGTAAGGCTCGATGTCATGCATCAGCCGGGCGGCCTCGCTGGGGGTCAGCCGGCCATGCGCGTCGAAGAACATCTGCACGTCCCAGCCGACATGGGTCCGCAGGTGCTCCATCAACCTGGGCATGGCGCGGATGAAGGGCTCGGGCTCCCAGGCGCCCTCGTAAGGGAGTCTTTCAGCCTGCGAACGGGCGAAGTCCGGATCGTTCTTGTCTTCGGCCCCATACGAGCCGGGCATGCCCGGGATCTGGACCTGGGAACGAATCACCTTGAAACCGCGGGCCCGGGCGGCCAGCATCGTGTCGACGCACTCGGCGAAGTCACGCCCGCCAGTGTGGGCGTAGGTCAGCAACTTTTTGCGGGTCGGCCCGCCCAGCAGCTTGTAGACCGGCAGCCCCGCCAACTTGCCCTTGATGTCCCACAGGGCCATGTCGATGGCGGCGATGGCGGCCATCTCGATCGGGCCGCCGCGCCAGTAGGCGCCTTTGTACAGAAACTTCCAAATGTCCTCGCTGGCAATCGGATCGCGCCCGATCAGGGTCGGGGCGAGGTGCTTGTCAATCAGGGTGGCGACGGCCAGCTCGCGGCCATTCTTGGTGCCTTCACCCACGCCATACACACCCTCGTCGGTGACGATCTTCACCACGACAAAGCTCTGTTTGTCGGGGCAGGTGACGATGGTTCGGACTTCCTGAATCTTCATGAATTATTCGAGTGCGAGCTTCATCCGTGTCCGTTTTGGCCCGGCGCCAGGCGCTGTCGGCGGGTTTGAGAGGCGGCCGCAAGTCGCAGGGCGGCCGACTCAATGTGTTCGGCCATGCGATGGCGGGCTGTGTCTGGATTTTGCTGTTGGATGGCGGCCACGATGGTCTCGTGTTCCCCCTGCATCCGCCGGCGATCGTCGTCGGTCGCCCGTTTGATCATGCCGGTTTCCATGGCCAGCAGCACCGACTCGCGAATGCTCTCGATCATATGCATCAACATCCGGTTACGCGCGGCTTCGGCGATGGCCAGGTGCAACTGCAGGTCCAATTCGGCGTGTTTGTCGACCTGGCCCAGGTAGAGGCCCATGTCGCTGACGATCGCGCGCATCCGATCAACGTCGGTACCGTTGCGGCGCTGGGCGGCGAGGCCGGCGGTCTGCATTTCCAGCCCGCAGCGGACTTCCATCATCTCAACCAGCGAGACATCTTCAAATCGCCGGGAGCGGGTGAAATAGGCCGCCAGGGATTCGCTGTTGAGCGGCTTGAGGACAGCGCCCTTGCCATTCACGACATCAAGCACCCCACGCCCGGCCAGGGCCCGCATTGCTTCGCGAACGACTGTCCGGCTGACCCCAAATTGGTCTGCGAGTTCAGCCTGGGAAGGCAGCAAATCGCCCGGGCGCATGCCGCGGGCATCCATCCAGGCGCTGAGTTGTTCAGCCGCCTGCTCAGACAAGGTCTCCCGTTTGAGTTTTGTGATTTCCGTCATCTTGGACGCAATGGGCGTGGTTATAGGGGAAACCTGTCACTTTGTCAAGCTATCACACAGGTGAAGTTTTCTGAAGCGACATCCCCTGGCGGAGCCAGGGGATGTCGCTTCAGAAAAAAGAGGAACTTTCACGCCAGCGGCGCGTCGTCGCCGCTGCCAAAGATGTTTTTGCGCGTCTTCGCCTGCGCGGGCGTCAAATCGGCGACGGCATATTGGGCGTAGATGGCCTCGCCATACTCGGCGGTCTGGATCACCACCGGCATCGGCACGGCGTGGCCCAGGATCAGGGCCTGTTGCTTGCTTTCCAGCCCGGCCAGCACCCCGCGCAGTTGCGCGCTTCCGCTTACCCCGCTGAAGACCGCGCTGATGTCGCGATCATCGCTGAGCGCGCAGGTGATCCGGGTGCCAATCTGAGACATGATCTCGGCGTCAATCTGGCTGGGGCGCTGATCGATGATGAGCAATGTCACGTTGTACTTGCGCAACTCGCGCGCAATCGTGCCGAAGATGGTCTGGCCGGCGATTTCGGGCTCGAGGAACTTGTGGGCCTCCTCGACCGCGATCACCAGCTTGCGCGGTTCGGGCCCGCCGCCCTCGGCCGCCTCCTTCATCTCGACATAGCGCTGATGGATCCGGCGGGTGAGGTAATTGGCGACGAAGATGTAGGCCGGCAGGTCATTCCCATACCGTCCGAACTCGACAACTACACTCTTGCCGCGGGTGAGCATCTCGACGATCCGGTTGACCGCATCCTGGCCGTCCGGCGCGCTCTCGCCCATGAAACCAAACTTGCGCATCCGCCCGACCTTGCGCTGGATGGCCATAAACGTGCCCTCGATGATCTTCTCGGCGTCGATCAATTCGCGGATGCCCGAATCCTCCTCATCACTCAGAAGGCGGGCGAACCAGTCGCTTGGGAAGCGCCGTTTGAGGACGAACAGGGTGTTAATCTGGATGTCCGACAGGCTCAACGCGCTCTTGAGCATCTCAATGTCCTCGGGCTCGATCTGCCCATACCCGATCTTTAGAATGAACTCGTAGCCGGTCTTGCGGGTCTTGGAGGAAACTTCATCCAACGTCACGACCGAGACCTTGTCAGCAATGGCGGCCAGCGATTTGAGGCCCTTGAGCTTGCGGTTGCCATCTCCTTTGAGGGTATAGCCGTAATCGTTGTGCATGTCGAAGATCAGGGCCGAGGCCACATCCTGCCGAATTACGCTGGCCAACAGGGGCAGGGCGAGGAAGGTCTTACCCGTTCCGCTCCGGCCGAACACCGCGCTCGAGCGTTCGACCAGGCGCTCCAGGTCGAGGCTGATCCGAACCTTGTCGTCATCGAGCGAGGCCCCGATTTCATACGGCCGGGCATCGCTGCCGCGGGCCGCGCCAAAAACCTGCTCGATCTCCTCGGGCGATGATCGCCGAGCGATCGTGAAGTGGGTCGGCACCGTCTTGACCGGACGCGCCTCGCCCTTCTCGCCCTCCAGCTTGAGCATGGGTTTGACCGTGAGGACGCCAAAAGCTGCCGTCCCGCGAAAAATCTCGGCCGAAAGCGCGTCCTGGGGCGGGGTGCGAGTCAGCGACGGATCGGTCGTGTCGAGGGCAATATCGGTGATCAGCCCCAGAAAGCGGCAATCGGTTTGCCCGTCGATGGTGACATAGCTCCCGACTGCCAGACCCTCGACAAAGGTGTCTCGATCGAGCTTGATCCGAATGCCATCGTTGAGCGAGCCGCCAACTACGACGCCCAACCGGTCGAGCCGCGTGTCGCGGGGTTGCAGCGCCCGGCCGGATGGCGCGAATGGGTTGCGCGAGTCGAGGACGTCGTCTAAACGGGTCATTGCAGCCTCCTCAGGATCTGTTCGAGCCGGGCGCTGTCGCCCGAGAGCAACCGGGCGAGCTCGCGCCCGCAGGCCAGGATGAACGTCCGCCGGTTGCCCTCCATTGCGTCGGCGGCATTTCGGATCGAGGCCGCAATGACCTCGTCGGCTGGCGCGTCACGGGCATCCAGCACCAGCCGGAAGTATTCGAGCTGGGAA
>JBDSIP010000596.1:0-4435 GCA_039917915.1 Thermoflexales bacterium | reverse complement strand
TCTTCATGCGGTCGCTCCGCGACCGAGTCCGAGCGCGAGGGCACGAGCACAGCCTCGGGCCCCGTCGTGGCACGCTGTTGCCGTCGGCGCACAACGGCGTTACTTGTGGATCCCACGCCCCACATCGTCATCCCGCGCCACCACGTCGTCCCGCGCCGCCACAGCGGCATCCCCCACCTCCACACCGTCATCCCACGCCCCTGCACCGTCATTCCCGCGCAAGCGGGAATCCACAAGTAGCCCCGACGCACGCAATCTGGGATGCCCGTCCGCGAGGGCACGAGCACAGCCGCGGGCCCCGTCGTGGCACGCTGTTGCCGCCGGCGCACAACGGGGTTACTTGTGGATCCCACGCTTGCGCGTGGGATGACGGTCCAACGGGGATATGGGATGACGATCTGTGCCGTCGCGCGGGATGACGGTATGTTTGAGGCTGCGCGTATGCGCGCCTCGAGCGCCCAACAAAAGGACCTCCGAGGTCGTGTAACCTTGGCGGTCCTTTTGGTTTGCCGTCTGCGGTCTGCGGTCCGCGCCTCTACTTGATCGTGAGAGTCAGCTTCATCAGCACATAGTGACCGGGGAAGGTGCAGGTGACGATGTAGTCCCCGGGCGCCGGGGCGTCAAAAGTGAGATCGAGTTTTTCGCCGCCCTTGATCAATTTGGACGCGGCGAGCACGCGCGTGTCGCCGGGTTTGACATAGCCGGCCGCATCGCCGGCCGCAATCCCGTCGGCGGCAACACCGTCGATCGATGCGCCGGCCTTCAGGACGACGACGTTGTGCAGCATGCCGCTGCCGGCCCCGGCGCCGTTCGTGAAGCGAATAGTGATCTTCGAGCCGGCCGGGGCGCTGAGGGCGGTCTTGTCCCAGGCCAGCTCATCGCCCTTGGTACCCAGGTCGAGGACGACCACGGGCGCGGCAGGTTTGGCGGTCGCGGCCGGAACGGCGGTTGGCGCCGGCGCGGCTCCGCCACAGGCGGCCAGGATGAGGGCGCTTATGGCCAGACCGGCCAGAGCGCGAATCGAAATAGGGGTGTGCATTGTTTTCCTTTGGATTTGATCGTGTTGACATTGATCGGAAGAAGCGCCGCGGATGGCGCTTCCGGCGCTTATACGGCGTGCGGCTTCAAGTCTATCTTAGCCTTCGGCCTGAGCGCAGGCTGACTGGCCGCTTTGGACTGGCCATGTGGCCAGGTTGCCCCGCCGCAATCTCCCTATAATGCCGGCCGATGAGCACACCCGAGTTTTACGCCAATGCGCGGGCCTACGACATCGCCTTTGGCGACCGCGATTACGCTGACGAATGCCGATCCCTGGAGTGGTGCTGGCGCGCGCACGGCGCCACAGCCGAGCGCTCCTTTCTCGAGCTTGCCTGCGGGCCTGGCCGGCACGCCCAGCAATTCGCCCGTCTTGGCTGGCGGGCGGTGGGCCTCGATTTGTCGGAAGACATGCTTGTCTACGCCGATGAGGTCGCCCGCGCGGCCGGCGTCCTGGTGGATTGGCGGATCGGCAACATGGAGGACTACACCTTGCCCAAGCCGGTTGCCCTGGTCGGCTGCCTGATGGAGAGCCTCACCCACCTGGTCACCAACGACGAGGTCGTCACCCACTTCCGCGCGGTCGCCCGCAGCCTCGTCCCGGGCGGTGTGTACGTGATCGAGATGGCCCATCCGGACTCGATCTGGCGCGAAGGTCTGCCGAATATGTGGACCCGACGCGAAGGCGACATGGAGGTCGAGATCCTGTTCGGCCATCAGGATGATCCGTATGACTGGATCACCCAGCAGTGGCTGGTTACCACCCGTTTGAATATCCGCCAGGACGGCCAGCCCCCGCGGATCCTCGAGCATCATCATCCGCACCGCTGGTATCAGGCCCAGGAGCTGCGCGCGCTGATCGATTTGTCCGGCGCGTTCTCGCAGACCTTGTTTTATGGCGATCTGCTGGTTCCGCCGCCGGCACTGGACAACGACGCCGAACGGATGGTGCTGGTCTTAAGAAAATAGTCCGTACAATCGCGGCGCATGTCGGACATATCCTCTCTCGTCCACGCCCAGCGCGCTTACTTTGATTCGGGCGTCACGCGCCCGGTTGCCTTTCGGCGTGAGCAACTGCGCCGCCTGCGTGATGCGCTCAAGACCCATGAAGCGGCCCTGGCCGAGGCTCTGCGAATCGACCTCGGGAAATCGACGATCGACAGTTTCAGCACCGAGACGGGCCAGGTCCTGGTCGAGGCAAACCATGCTCTGCGGCATGTGGCCGGATGGGCGCGCCCGCGCCGGGTGTTGCCCAGCTCGGCCCAGATGCCGGGGGCAGCCTTCATCCATCCCGAGCCGCGCGGGATCAGCCTCATCATCGCGCCGTGGAACTACCCGGTCCAGATGATCCTTGCCCCGCTGGTGGCTGCCCTGGCCGCGGGAAACACCGCCATCCTCAAGCCGTCTGAGCTCGCTCCGGCGTCCTCGGCGGCGCTGGCCAAACTCGTCGGCGACGTCTTTGACCCGCGCGTTGCGGTCGTGGTCGAGGGCGATGCGCGGGTCGCCCAGGCCCTGCTTGAACAACCTGTTGACTTCATCTTCTTCACCGGCGGAACCGGGATCGGGCGCAAGGTGGCCGAGGCCGCCGCCCGCCAGCTCATCCCGTGCGTGCTGGAGCTGGGCGGAAAGAGCCCGGTCATTGTGGCCGCGGACGCCGATATCGATGGGACGGCAAAACGCGTGGCGTGGGGCAAGTTCATCAACGCCGGCCAGACCTGCATCGCCCCGGATTACGCCCTGGTCGAGCGCAGCGTGCTGCCGGCCTTTGTCGAGGGCCTCAGGCGCCACATTCGCGCTTTCTACGGCGAGGATCCGCAGCGCAGCCCGGATTATGGCCGGATCATCAACGCGCGTCACCTCGATCGCCTGAGCGGCTATCTCCGCGATGGGCGGGTCGTCCATGGCGGCCAGGCCGATCCGGCCGAGCGCTACCTGGCCCCGACTTTGATTGAGGATGCGCCGTTGGACAGCGCGGTGATGCGGGAGGAAATCTTCGGGCCGATTTTGCCGATCGTGCCGGTCGGCGGCATTGATGAGGCCATCGGCTTTGTCAATGCGCGCCCAAAGCCGCTCGCGCTGTATGTCTTCTCGCGCAGCCGGGCGCAGCAAGAGCGGGTGCTGAGCGGGACCCAGTCGGGCGGCGCCTGCGTCAACGACACGCTCGTCCAGATCTCATCGCCGCATCTGCCTTTCGGCGGGGTGGGCCCGAGCGGCTACGGCAGCTACCACGGCCAGTACGGCTTCGACGCGTTTTCGCATCAGCGCAGCGTAGTGCGCAAAGGCTTTGGCTTCGACATCCCGATTCGCTTCGCGCCCATGCGCGCCAGCTATCTGCGTATTCTGCGTTGGGCGCTGCGATAGGGCGGCGCCCAGCGCCTGCGCTCTCGCGGGATAAAACGTTTGGCTCGCCCCTTCGGGGCTTTCTCGGAAAGCGCCGCTCACCTCATGATGAGAGCGCCGAAGGCGCGGCAGATGAAAGCCCAGGGCAACGCCCTGGGTCATCCCCCAAACACCAACGACCCCAGCGCGGCCAGGCCAAAGCCGGTGATGAGCAGCCCGGAGGCAATGTTGACGGCGCGCATCACGCCCGCCGGCAGCCGGTGGCGGACCAGGCTAACTACAACGGTTAAAAGAAACCACCAAACCGCGGAGCCGATAAAAACGCCGGCGATGACGAGCAGCCCTCCCTCCCAGCTCCCGGCTCCGACCCCCAACCCGGCGAAGACCCCCAGGAACGCGACGATGGTCGCCGGGTTGGTCAGGGTGAGCGCCACGGTTGAGGCATAGGCGCCAACGAGCCCGCGGCGCGATTCGGGCGCAGCTTCGCGTTCAGCCGGCTTCGCCAACATCGTGGTCACCCCGAGGTAGATCAGGAAGATGCCGCCCAGAAGGCGGGTCCAGAAGCTGATCCCCACCAGCATGGTCGTGAGGGCGGTCAACCCGAAGGTGGCGATTGCCCCATAGAAAGCGTCAGCGGTGGCTGCGCCCAGGCCGGTTGCCAGGCCCGTCATGCGGCCGTTGGCGAGAGTGCGGCGGATGCACAGCGCGCCAATCGGCCCGACTGGCGCGGCGATGGAGAACCCCAGCGCCAGGGCGCGCAGGAAGAGCAATGGATCCATGGGCGGGCATTCTATCGCTGATAACGTTGTTAGAAGTCATCCAAATTTAGGTTTTCCCGGCTGAGAGCATGACCCCGACGTCGATCTTCTGCCAGACCGGCATCATGTTGTTGCCGGGTCAGGCCAGCGCGTTCCCGGCGGCGTGAAATACGACCGGGGTGAGCGCGGTAAGGTTTGGTCAAGTGCGTAAGGTGCGTAAGGTGTGTAAGGTGCGTAAGGTGCGTAAGGTGCGTAAGGTGCGTAAGGTGTGTAAGGTGCGTAAGGCAGGTGTTTTGGCGGAA
>JBDSIP010000595.1:0-18691 GCA_039917915.1 Thermoflexales bacterium | reverse complement strand
GGACAGGTGTATGGCAACATCGCCGACGGGACGGCTCGCGTGCTGTATCAGCCCGCGGTCTCTCACCCGGGCGACCATATTTCGAATGAGGCGATCGGGCATGCCCTCGACTGGTTCGGGAAGACCCTCGAAGGCGGGACTCCGCGGCCTGCCTCGGACCAGATCTGGCTGTGGAAGGAGATCGGCAATTTGATCGCCGCCATCGGCATGATTCTGCTGCTGTATCCTGCCGGCGCGATGCTGTTGCGGCTTCCGATCTTCGCCGAACTGAAGCAGACCGCCGCTCCCGCCAAGCCCGCAACTGGCCCGCTATGGTGGATTGTGGCCCTCATCTTTGTTGCGCTTCCGGCGTCGACCCTGTTCACCTTCAAGCAATTCCCGACAACCTGGCGCTGGGTGGCGACGGCCCTGTTCCCCCAGAACATCACCACCGCGGTAGTGACCTGGACGACCCTGCTCGGCGCGATCTTCGTGGTCCTCTTCCTGCTCTGGCACTTCCTGCTGAACAGGAAGACTGGCGCGACCGCTGAAAATTACGGTTTGACCTGGGGCGGCAAGTTGAGCCTGCGTCTTATCGGCAAGTCCCTCGTTTTCGCGTTCCTGACAATTCTGGCCGGCTACGTCAGCCTGCTCCTGACGGACGCGCTGTTCAAGACTGACTATCGGTTCTGGGTCTTTGCGATCAAGCCGATGAGCTCGCTGCAGTTCCAGATGGCGATCCCGTACTTTGTGCTCTTCGCCGCCTACTTCATCGTGGCGTCGACCTTCGTCAACGGCATTCTGCGCCGCGAGAAGCTGAGCTTCGTGCAGGAGCTGGGCATCGCCCTGGTGCTGAACGTGCTGGGCTATGTCGTCTTGCTGCTGACCCAGTATGTGCCCTTCTTCGCGGGCGGTCTGCCGGCCAACCCGAATGAGGCGCTGTGGACGATCATCGCGTATCAGTTCGTGCCGCTGATGTCGATCGTTGCCCTGGTGACGACGGTCGCCAACCGGATCACCGGCCGGATCTGGGTGGGCGCGTTCATTGTTTCGATGTTGATTGCGTGGATTGTAGTGGCGAGCCAGGCCACCCACTTCGCGTTCTAAGTCACGGTTTGTTTATGACGCGCTATGCCCCAGCGAAATGGGGCATAGCGCGTCATAAGACCCCGGAGGCCCGGGTGATAGGCTCGGGCCGCTATCGTCCGTTCTGAGCCTTGATCCGGTCGAAGGCCGTGTCGACCCCGATGGCTGGATCCGTCCCCAGATTCATGATGGCGTCAAACATCGGGCAAAACTGCGCCCGGTACGCGCCGAACTCAGGAATCTGCGGCCGTCGCTGCGCGGCCGTTGCCGCGTCAAGGAAACCTTTGATGGCGGGATCGGACACGGCCATATTGGTCCGAACGGGCACCCATCCGGCCGCATCCATGAAGTGCTTCTGGTATTCGCCGCTCGACAGGGTCAGGGCAAGATCAACCGCCGCTTTGGGGTTTGCGCTGTGCGCGCCGAGGTAGAACACCCTAAAGTCCAGCAAGGGTGATGCGGTGCTCTGAGCGGCGGGAAGCGGCGCTACGGCCAGTTTCGAGCCAAGGCCTGCCCGAAGGTTTGGAGTGGCCCACGTGCCGCTGACATAAACATCGAGGTCGCCGACGCGAAACGGCTGCTCATACCGGAAAGAATAGTTGGTGAAAAACGAGGGACCCGCAGTCGCTTTCAGGCTGCGCAAGTAGGCCATCGCCTGGGCAACCCCGACCCGCCTGTCGGAGGTTGAACCATCTTCGTTGAAAACCGCGCCGTCAAAGGCGTTGAAGAATCCATAGGCCGAGTAGCAGTTCAGTTGAAATGCAATCCGGGTGCCTGATCGCGCCAAGTCGAGAAGTTGTGCCGTCGTGGAAAGCGGTTTCTTAACGGTATCCGCGTTATAGAACATCGCCACCGTTTGGGCTGATACGGGGATCGCCCAGCGGTGACCATCCAGATAGTGCGCGTCTCGGGCCCAATCGGCCAATGTATCAGGATCCCCGTCGGTGAAGTCGTCCCAGACATTGAACAAACCAGCGGTGATATGCGAGAACATGTCGTCATCCTGATCGAGAATCAGATCCGGCCCGTGCCCCGACTGACCCTGAGCGGCGAGGCTTGGATAGAGCGCGTCGGGCGCCACCCGGACAACCGTGACGGTGTATCCGCGCGTTTCTCGGGCCACTTTCGCAAGCGCTGCGACCAGTGCCTTATCGTCCGAACTCCCTTCCTCGAACGTGTGCCAAAGGACGACCTCATGCGGAGGCTCCGCCGGTTCGGGCTCGGTTGGCTGAGGCGCCTGAGTGGCCTCGGGCTTGACTACGGCTGGCAAGGCGGTGGTCACGGTCAACCGCGGGGACGGCGTCGGGTCGGGCGCCGCGGCAGGCCGCTGGCTGATCGCCATCGCGCCGAGCGCAACAAGAATCAGCGCAGCAACGAGTGCGCCCGGCAGCGCATACCTGCGCCAACCAGGGCCCGGTCGTGTGCTGGATGAGTCCGCACTGGAAACTCCGACGGACTTTGGTTCGGCCGGCGCGCCCATGACGCGGGTCGCTTCGGCTGGCTGAACGGCGCCGACCGTTGTCTCGACGCCCCCGGCGGCCGCCCCAGTGACGCCCGCCGGGCGTGGGGCGACGATGGGCGGCGGCTCCACAAGGACCACGGTTGGCACATTGGCGGCGTTTCCACCGGGTGGCGGCGTCGCCTTGAGCGATTCGGGATCGAGCGCCTCCAACGCGCGGGCCATGTCAACCGCGCTTTCGTAGCGGTCGTCCCGGCGCTTGGCAAGCGCCTTCAGAATGATCCGCTCCATCGACTCTGGACAGGCCGGATTCAGCGCCCGTGCGGAGGGCAGCGGATCGCTGATGTGTTTCAGCATTGTGGCGAGCGGCGTGTCGGCGTCGTAGGGCACCCGTCCCGTCACCAGTTGGAACAAGACGATGCCGAGGGCATACACGTCCGTCCGCGCATCCACGGCTTGGCCGAGCCCCTGCTCGGGCGCCATATACATCGGCGTGCCGATGACCGTGCCCGTGGTCGTAAGCGCCTTGGACGTCTCGGCGATATGGGTGATGCCGAAGTCGCTCAGCAGGCAGTTGTCGCTTTCATCGAGCAGCACATTGCTCGGTTTGACGTCGCGATGAATGACGCCGCGTTGGTGGGCATATCCCAGGGCGCGGGCAACCTGGGCTATCCAGATCCGGGTCTGCCCGATCGCGGGGATGCCAGCCGCCACCCGATCCGCCAGCGTGCCACCGCTGACGAGTGGCATAACAAAATATGTATACCCATCTGATTCGCCATAGTCGAAGACGGGCAGGATGTGCGGGTGTTGCAGCTGCGCGACAACTCGGGCCTCGCGCCGGAAGCGGGCGACAAACGTCGGGTCGTTGGCGAACAGGCGGGGGAGCACCTTGACCGCCACGTACCGTTCGACCGAGGGCTGATAGGCGCGATAAACGGCCGCCATCCCCCCCTCGCCAAGCGGTTCGAGGATTTCATATGCGCCGAAGGAACGTCCGGACAGATTCTCCATGCCCGTATTGTGGATCAATCGGTGCCGCGCGCAAATGCCACTCGGGATACACTCTGCCAATCGGGCTGCAGCACGGGGGAAACAAACATGTGCCGAAGTATCAAAACCCTGCGCATTCATGGCGCAACGACCACCGAAGCCGAGATGCGAGGCGCGGCCCTGCAGTACGTGCGCAAGGTCAGTGGCTTTCGCACGCCGTCGCAGGCGAACGCGGCCGCATTTGAGCAGGCGGTTACAGACATTTCGGCCATCACGGCCGCCTTGCTGAGCGCGCTGCCGCCCGCCCGTCCGCCCCGGCCCCTGGGCTCGCCTCCGCATGTTGAAGCTCAGCCATGAACCGTGTCATTTGACTCGCGGGCGCGATCGGCGGCGCGGCTTGGCTGAACATGTTTCTGGGCGGGGAGCCTCGCTATCTCGCGCCGTATCGGCCTCGCTTCGGCCGCACGGGATTGGCGATGATCGTGGTCGGTTTCGTCTTGATGTTCGAAAGCCGGCTGGCGAAGTTCCGGCTCTTGCCATTGCCTGCCGGTGTCCCCATGCCGATGTCATGGGTTGTCGCTTCCGCCGTGGAAGGCGCCGGTCGGCGTGCTTGGCTTCATTCCCGGCGCGGTCGCTGGGTTGCGTTCACGCTCCCACTCTATGGGGCACGGCGCGCGGGCCTGACAGTCCATCCTCAATACGCCAGCCCAACCCATCAATCTCGGTCCGCAGGGCGTCCGCTCGCGCCCAATCACGGGTGGTCCGGGCCGCGGCGCGCGCTGCCAGCAGCGCAAGGACCTCGTCGGAGGGCGCCAGGTTTGGAGTTGCCGTCTCCGCCGCGGACAGAGCTGCTGACCACACATCGGGCCGGATGCGGGATGGGTCGGCCGGGTGAAATGGCCCCAGCGCCCCGGCGTGAAGCGTTGCGCCGGCGGCGTGCCGCGTCTCGCCCGCCGCGTTCAGGACCGTGACCGCCCCAAGACCAAACACTCGGATTTCACCGTTGGACGTGTCGAAGGTCAGGCCCGTCCGCTCATCAATGCCGAGGACAGACACATTTTCGGGCAGCATCGCCCTGAGTCGTTCGAAACGTTCCAGGCCCATGAAACAGCGGCTGGTGTCCAGTTCTTCGCCGCCGTCGTTGTTGTTCCAATGTGGCAATACAGCCAGGCGCAGGCCATACGCGCCAAACACATCCAGCCCGGGCAGCCAATGCAGATCATGACCGGCCTTGTAGATCTCATAGACCGGCAGGACAAGCGCGCCAGACGCCACGGCCGCGGCGCTGGCCATCGCGACTCCGGCCCCCATGTCCAGGCGCGCCATGACCGCCCACCACAGCCATGACTCGGCGAGATGCCGCACGGTGTAGCTGGGGCTCCCGGCCCCGAGATAGATCAGATCCGCCCCAAACACCTGGGCGCCCGTGGCAGGATCGTCAGTTCCCGCCGCGCCCTCGCGCCGGCGGGCATGGATGGCTGTGAGGAGCGGTTTGAAATTCTGCAGCCGCTGCTCCAGAAACATTGAAACCTTTTCCAGCACGCGATCCGAATTCGGTTCGAAGCCAGCGGGTGTCTCGAGCATGGCGATGCGCAACGGCGACGGTCTGCCCTGCGCAAGCGCATCGAACACGAGACCGCCGCTGGAAGTGGTCTCGCCGGAGCTGATAAGGGCGATGGATCCTGGGTTCATTAGGTTGACGCGGAGCGAAATTGCATTGTGCCACGGCCAGCCGAAGCGGCCCCGAAATCTGAGGCCCGCCTCAGCGTGAATGACGACGCCAATGACAGGGCGCGATATCCCCCGGCAAAAAAGGGGGATATCACGCTCATCAATCGCTCAGGCCAGGCCCGCCCGCAAGCGTTTCCATTCCTTGCCCGTGATCTTTGACCACGCCGCAGGGAATTGCGCCCGTAAGGCCTCTGCTTGCTCGGCGCGTTGTTGCGACATCTCGCCGAGGGTAAACACCATCGAGGGCGAGATGAAGGCCTCGTTGGACATGCTGAGGGCCCGCATGTGGGCGATGGCGACTTCGGCGTCCTGATAACCGCCGAGAATATCCTGCAGGGCGAGCACGTTTGGCAGATATTCGTCCACCGCCGCCCTGAAGACGGGGTGGCTGAACTCGAGTGCATAACGAAGTCGTTTGACCCGAATACGCAGCGCGTGGTATGACGTCGGCGGGGAGTTCTCGTCCAGATCGTCACCCGCCTTGCGGGCCTTGCGGTAGCGATCGAGGATCAGACCGGGCAGGACTTTTGGCGCGGGGCGGACGGCGATCGCCGCCTTGTGCGGACCGGCCCGCAGCAGCTCCTCGAATCCGCCTTCAAGCCGCGCATAACGCTCGGAATTTAGTGCTTCCAACAGCAGCCTGCGGGCAGCCAGATGCTGTCCGCGCAGCACGCTCAGGATGCCTTCATAAGCCTGGAATTGAGCCGGCTGTCCGGCCGGATCGGGCATCGCATGGGTGAGGTGTTCGATCTGCACGTCCAGGTCGCGGACGGCCCCGAGCGCGCCGGCGATCCAGCGCAGCTCCTCGCGCAGCGCCTGCGCCCGACGCGGCAGAAATGGCTCAAACAGCCCCATTGCCGCGCGAAGGCGGCGAGTTGCCACCCGCATGTCGTGGACGAACTCGACATCGTCGCCCATCCGCGCGCCTGGCTCATTGGCGATAAACTGCCCGAAACGTTCACGCATGACGGTGTAGGCCAAAAGTCCGATCGAAGGCGCGGCGCCAGCCAGCGCGACCAGTTCGGCTTCGGTCGCGGGCGCGCCAAGATAAGGCGCATGGCCCGGGTGCAGACCGCCCATTTTCAGGCCCAACTCGAACTTGGACGCGTTTGCGGGCGCCAGACTACATTCGTCGCGGAGCGCGGCGACAAACGTTTCGAGCGCGCCCGCGTCGGCGGTCTTTGCCTCGACCTCGAGCCGGAGCAAAGCCAGCGGCGCGCGCTTTGGATCCCCCACCACCTGCACGGTGTCAAACGCAATTTCCACGATGTCCATGCCTGCCGATTTCACCAGAAACACCCGACGCTCGACGCGGGCCTCAAACAGGCGCGCCAGGGGCAGGTCGGGCGCCACGGCCCGGATCCGTTCGCCCACCGGGCCGGGCAAGGCCGACAGGCGCCCGGCCAGAACCGCGGCCGAGGCGCGAGCCGGGGCGCGGATGGCCTCGCTGATCTCATGGCGGTGCCGCGCGCCGCCCTCAACCAGGCCAAACGTCTTGAGGGTCGACTCGACGGTCGCGCCCCGCCGGCGCACCCGCAGCGCGGTGCTGGCCCGATGGAAGCGCCAATCGGCTGTGTCGAAATAGACGTCGACCTGGCTGACAGTTCCCTGCGAATGGAGGGTTAAGCCAAATCGCTTCGCCTGGGCGTCGAGCCAAACCTGGATCGGGTCGAAGTCCGTCACGTCAAATTGCCATTCGATCTCTGGTGTGCCCGGCATGCTGCCCACTATAGAGCACGCGATTGACAGATTTGAATACAATCGATTTCCATGTCTGATGAGATCTCTGGGCAGCCGGCCCTGTATGGCCTGGTGCTCGCCGGGGGCGAGAGCCGCCGGATGGGCCGCGACAAGGGTCTGATCGCGTATCGGGGTGAGGCCCATCGGCAAGTGCTGTATGCGCTCCTGCGTTCGGCTTGCGACCGGGTCTTTCTGTCGGTCAATCCCGCCCAGCCCAGGCCGGAGCCAGAGCGCTTCGAGTATCTCGTCGACCGGCCCGAGTACGCGGGGAATGGGCCGATCGGAGCGGTGATGGGCTTTCGGGACGCGCATCCCGGGCTCGCCTTGCTGCTGGTTTCATGCGATCTACCCTACTTTGGACCGGTGGCCTTGCAAGCGTTGCTGGCGGCCCGCAATTCAAACCGGCCCGCGACCGCGTTTCTTAACCCGCAGAATGATCGGCCCGAACCACTCGTGACAATCTACGAACCTGGCTTTCTGGGGCGCCTGCCCGCTCACTTCAGCCGCGGTGCGCGCTCGCTGCAGAGGGTTTTGCTCGAGGATCCGCCCGCTCTGATTCGGGACTTTGACCTACGCTGGATCGATTCGGCGGATACGCCCGAGGACGCCGCGCGGGCGCGGGCAGCGCTTGGCGGCGCTGACGGCGGTCCACGGGAATGAGAGACGCCGCGCCAAAATTGAGAGGTCGCAGGGCCGCCGTTCGCCTTCAATCACATTCGCTTGTCCATTCGAGGTTGCAGTCAACGGCGTCCCGCGCGGCGTTGGCGCCAGGAGATTAAGATCGTGCCAAGAACTCTGTCAAATCGGGTCATTTCATCACTTCTCGGGCTGTGCCTGAGTATTGGCCCGGCTGGAACTCCGCAGCGCGCGATCGCGACCGTGGCGGAGCCCGAGCGCGCGCCCGCGCCCGCTGCCTCCCAACAAGTTGGCGCACTCGACGTGACGGGTCCAGCCGCCTATCTGCCGGACCCCGTGTTGGACAAAGAACCCGAGCTCGAAAAGGCGCTGGTCGTTGACCCGAAATCACCGGGTTGGGCGACTCGCTACGGCACCGAGCTGGGCCGGATGCTGCTGCCCGCCCGCGCGGCCCCGGCCTCCTTTGCGCCCATGGGCGCGGAGCCGCCCCTGACCGGAACCTGGCGCACGAACACAATTGTGTCGAGCACCACCGGGATCAGCGCCATCGCCTACGCCCCGGATGGCCGCGTCTATGCCGGTTCGGGGAGCAACGGCCTGCGGGTGTGGGGCCCGGACGCGAACGGGATCTTTACCTGGACGACGATTCTGTCCTCAACATTGGGCCTGCCCAGCAACTCGGTGAACGCGCTCGCGCTCTTCAATGGGGATCTTTGGGTGGGAACGAACCTTGGCATTGGCATCTACGATTTGTACAGCGGTGGCTGGTCGCGCCTGACCCGGTCCAATTCGTCGCTGCCAAGCAACAGCATCAATCGGTTCACCCCGATCGCGAATCCTTCCGGCCTGGACTACATCTGGATCTCAACCAACCTCGGCGCGGCAAAGTACACACCGACCCGGCCGTCCGCGACGTGGCAAATCTTCAATACGTCCGGTCCCGGAAGCGGCCTGCCGGACAGCTATATCTACGATGTAGCCGAGTTCACGGTTTACAGCCTGTTTACCAGCACAACGTATGTCCATTTCGCCACTGGCGCCAAACTGACGAGATGGAACGGCGCCGCTTATTCGGATCCACCTTCAAGTGTGGATTGCGCTGGAGGACTGAAGCGCGCCACCCGCCTGCTCAGCACGTCGCAAAATGACCTGTGGATCATTCAGGAACAGGACATACCCGCCCTCGCTCCCGACTTGCCCTCGGTGTGGAGCGCGGTCGGCATTTGCCGCTACCATGCGACAGGTTTCTTGAGCTATGGCTGGGATCTCTACAACGGCAGCTCGCCCGGTCTGCCATCCAACAACGCCACCGACTTGAGCGAGGACTTCGCCGGGCGGGTCTGGATTGGCTTTGACGGAACCCCGGGTGGCGCGGCTGTGTGGGACAACGGCACCTGGAAGATGTTCACCCAGCCCACCGCGCCGCTCAAAACCGACCGGGTGGGCGCGGTACTGGCCGCGGGTGAAGCGGTCTGGTTTGGCCACGTCAACTCGAGCGCCTTCTCGATTTACTCCCCCAACTGGCGGCGCTTCCAGTTTTCATCGGCCAGCCAGCAGCCCGGTCCGCTGTACAACGAACTGACCCGGACATGGGCGGGCCTGGGCAATGGGATCGGCTGGATTGATGCCGGCGCATGGTTGACCGCGACCGTGCCGGGCATCTCGTCGGGGATTCTTGACATCAAGCGCGGAAGCGACGGCAACCTGTGGCTGGGCACGGCCGCCCATGGCGCCGCAGCCTGGTCGCCCGGCGGCACGACGGTCTACACGACGGCTTCGGGACTGCCCTCGAACAGCGTGCGCGCCCTGGCCACGGACAGCCTGGGCCGAATGTGGGCGGGCACAACGAAGGGTCTTGCGATGCGTGCCGAGGCCGGCTACTGGCTGACCTTCACCAGCCAGACCTCGCCATTGTTGACTGACACGATCACGTCCCTGGCGGTTGATGCTGCAGACCGGCTCTGGATCGGCACGCCAGTCGGCCTGAACGTTTTTGACCTGGTCGCCCAGGGCGGCGGGTGGTTGTCCTACACCCTTGGATCGAACCTGCCGTCGAACAGTGTCAACGCCATCGCCGCCCATCCGACTGGCGGGGTGTGGGTGGGCACCGATGGCGGCCTGTCGGTTCGCGATCCGATCAGCCTGACCTGGACGACCTATACCAGCGCAACCGGGGTGCTACCCGGGAACAAGGTTACCCAGGTATCAATCGATCCGCAGGGTCGGGTATGGGCGGCGACTTCTCGGGGCCTGGCAATGCGACAGGGCAATACGTGGCAGAAATTCTTCCCGCCCGGGACCATGGTCGAGAGCAATCAGGTCAATGGTCTGGCGGCCGACGCGACACGGGTGTGGGTATCCTCCAGCGGCGCCTCGGTGGTATCCGCGACGATCGCCGCGCGCGGGGTCATCACCAGCCCGATTGGGAACGTGGTCCCGATCATCAGCAGCTTCGCGCCGGGGCAGGGTGCCCCAGGCGATGTGGTCATCATCACCGGCTCGGGCTACGACACGCGCGGGCCCGAATTCAACGTCGCACGATTCTGCTGCGCGGACGGACCCTCGGGCACGCCGGCGCCGCTGGCCGAAATCCAGTCGGTCGGCTACACCACCATGTCGGTCAAGGTTCCGGTCGGGGTGTCCACCGGCCAGCTGCAGGTCGAAGCGAACGGGCTGCGCTCGAGTTTCAGCGTCACGGGCTTCAAGGTAAAGCCGAAGATCACCGGCTTCTCTCCGGCGTGTGTCGGCCTGGGCGGCCTGCTTACGGTTGACGGGGCTGGACTGATGGATGGCAACGGCGCCGCCTACATCAAGGTCGGTTCGGGCGCCGAACGCATTGCCGACGCCACCGATCCCACCCAGGTGCGGACCTTCCTGCGACCGGGCGACACGTCCGGCAGCGTGGTGGTGCGGTTGACCAACGGACAGACCGCCACGAGCCCAGCCTTTCTATTCATTCCGGATCTATCGATCAAGTCGATGAAGGCCCAACAAGCCATTACCGGCGCGCCGATGATCTGGGGCAAGCGCACCCTCGTCACCATTGACGCGCGCTCGACCGGCGACTGCCTGGATGCCATCACCGAGGCCAAGGTGGAGTGGCGCTTCGTCGGTAATCAGTATCTGCCTGGCGGGACATTCAGCAATCCGTCCGGCAAGTCCACGGTCATTCCTTCAAGCACCGGCGGTGATGGGATTACGCCCTTCATCAATGTTCTGGCGAATGTCGACCTCGACGACGCCCTTGACCTTTTCCCGGCCAACCTGTACGCATCGCCGGTGAACGCCTTCCAAGGCGCGCGGGTGACCCTGAAGCGCAACGGAATCGTACTCACTGAGACGATCATGCCGGCCTCGGCATTCAGCTTTGTCGACACCGGCTCGGTTCGCCGGCGCGTGCGGGTGGTGAGCATTCTCCCGAGTAACGTTGCGGGCGATCCAAACCACGATCAAAACATCTACGACGGTTTCACTTCCATGGCTCGGATCTATCCGCAGCAGGATTTCCGTGTCACCTGGGGCAGCTACTGGTGGGCAACGACGACCCCTATCTATCTCAGCGCGCCCTTTTCGATCACGATCGGCGAAAACGACGACGACCTGCGCGACGAAGTCGATGATTACCTCGACCCGGATGGCTTTGACTGGGGGGTGGCCGCCTTCGACGCCAATCTCACCGGCAACCTGAGCGCCGGCGGATTGAGCAGCAGCGGTTGGGACACGGTTTCGATCGATGCAGGCAGCAACGTCTCCGGCCGCTACATGGCCCACGAACTGATGCATGCCTGGGGCTTTGTCGACTCCGACGCGGCCAACTATGAGAACGTGCCCATCACCGGTGGCGACCATCACTCGAGGTACGATGAGGGCCGTTGGGCGGGCGAGGGTTTGACCTTCGCCGATGACTGCAGCACGGGACGTGAGTTCCAGGACGCTCTTTCTGCCCAGAGCGCGCCAAATGCCAGGGTGATCCGGCTTGACGCGTCGGGGTGGAAGATCATGCTGACGACCGCCTGCGCGGTCGCTTCGGGCAGCAACCAGACCGACACCGCGAAGTCGGTCATCTCATACGCCCCGCGGCGGGCCAACTACAACACCTTTATGGAGCTGGAGGACTACAAGAACCTCATGGCCGACATGTGTTTCTATTGGGCTGGATCTGACAACTATCAGACCGCGTGTCCGGGCTACAAGTTGGCGTATCTGCCCCCCTCGCTCAGGGCCCAGGTCGATGTCAATGGCGCGAAGGAAAGCGCGTTCAAGGAGGCGGCCGCGACCGTTACGCGGACCCTGCGCCTGACCGGCAAAATCGGCGCGACTGGTCTTGTCACGCCGTCGGTGTCGTATGTCGGCATTGACGATGGCGGCGTGACGCCTCAGGACCCCGGTGGCGACTACCACCTGCGGGTGTTCGGGCCCGGTAATGCGTTGCTGCATGACCAGGTCCTCTCGCTGCCCGAGCCGGCCCTGATCGCCCATGACGCGCCGGCGGCGCGCGCCGCAAAGCTGCCCGCGCATGCGGATGGCGGGTCCGAGGCGAAGTTCAACTTGCGCGTGCCATTTCCGGTTGGCGCAATCGGTGTCGACATCTTCCACGATGGCGCGCCGATCTGGTCGGCCGCGCCGAGCGCGAACCCGCCCACGGTCAGCGTGCCGCTGCTCTCCGGCCCGTTGATCAGCCCGGTGCTGCCCATGACGGTAACTTGGACATCGGGCGATATCGATGGCGACCCGCTCCAGTTTGGACTGGATTATTCGGCCGATGGCGGCGTGACGTGGCAACTCGTGCTGCCGCATGTCACGGGCAATACGGCCTCGTTTGTGCCCAACCTGCTTGCTGCGAGCGCCAACGCCCGGATCCGCGTGCGCGCCAGCGATGGCTTCAACACCGCCAGCGCAACGTCGGCGGCCTTCACCTTGCAGAAGAAGGCGCCGGTGGCCCTGATCGAGGCGCCAACGGATGGCGCGACGGTTGGCGAGGGGTTGCCCTTCGTCCTCAGCGGCGGCGGCCTTGGTTCAGGCGGCTACAACCTGCCCAACTTCGTCTACGCCTGGAGCGCGGATGGCAAGGCCATCACCGGCGGCCAGATCACGAGCGTGACGCTGCAGGCCCCGGGCGTGCACACCATCACCCTGAAAGTTAGCGATGGCGGGCTGACCGGCACCCGAACGGTGTCGGTGACTGTCGTCGCCGACTACGACAAGGACGGGCTGCCCAACGGCTGGGAGCAAAAATATGGCCTGAATCCGTTGGACCCGACCGATGGCACGGCTGATCCGGACGGCGACGGTCGCTCCAACCTGGAGGAGCTGGGGATGGCGACGAACCCGAAGGTGGCAGATACCGACGGCGACGGAATCTCGGACGGCGTCGAGGCTTTGTATGGCACAGACCCTCTCGATCCGCTCAGCTTTCCTTCGGCCACGCCCGTCCTGGATGTCGGCTCGAACTCGATGGGTTTCACCTTTAACATGTGGTCGCCGGGGGTTGATCCGAAGACCACCTGGGTGACCAACCAGGGCATGGGCGTGCTGACCTGGACGGCGACGGCCAGTGACCCGTGGATCAAGCTCCCGGTCACGATCTCCGTGGCGCCGGCCCCGCTCACCGTCACGGGATTCGCGCTTGGCCTGCCGCTGGGCGACTACACCGGAACGGTGACCGTGACGGCGCCCATGGCGCAGAACAGCCCGCAAACAATCACCATCAAGCTTCATGTGGAGCAGGACATCTATCGCAAGCTTATGCTGCCATTGATATTCCGCTAGCGCGCCTGGCCGCCCCGTCTGAATCGATGTTCCCTGGCACGGCCGGGGAGCATCGTTTCGAATCGTGTTTATACTGCGCCCCCATAAACTCATGACAATGACGATCAAATGCCCCAATTGCGGCGGACCCGCCAAATACGACGGCGGCTCGGACATCAACCTGACCTGCGAGTACTGCGGCAGCACGATCATCGTGCCCGAAAGGATGCGTCCGGCGGGGGCGCAGCGCCCGGCGGTCCTCAACGCCACCCAGATCGAGGAAGTGAACCGTCTCGTCGGCGAAGGCCAGTCCATCCAGGCGATCAAGCTTGTCCGCGAATGGACGGGTCTTGGGCTGGCGGAGGCCAAGCGCTTGGTCGACGGCGTGGGCGCGATGCGGGTCATGAGCAGCGGAAACGTGGCCTCCTTTGGCACGCCGATCAGGCTGTCGCCTGAAGCTGTTACGACCGTACGGCGGGTGGGGTGTTTCGCCATCATGTTTCCGTTGATTCTCACCGTCGCGATCCTTGGCTTCGTGGCCTTCGTGCTGTCTCAAGTCATGCCGGGGTTCAAATTGCCTGTCAGTGGAAGCAGCCCGTTCCAGATTCCGACCGGATTGCCGCAACTGGTCTCGCCGTTTGCCAGAATGCGCCTCGATGACAGCACCGGCACGGTCCCCGGGCCTGATCGGGCGGATGCCAAACCGGATGTGCTCACCCGGGTCTTCAAGACCGATGCGGCCGAAGCCGAGCGCTATCGCGTCATGTGGATAGACACGGCCAAGAGCACGCCCAAATGGCAGTTCGTGACGACTTCCAACTCGCGGTATGCGGCGGGGGGTGATCTGGTGGTCGTGGCGGACAAGACCCGGCTTGTGGCGCTGGACAAAACCTCCGGGACGACTTTGTGGGAGACCGCCATGCCCGATCAGCTCGCGGGCGTGTGCGAGAACTGCCTGAGCGTGGTTGGCCAGCGCGTGGTGGCCTTGACGACGGATGGGACCCTGGCGGGATATGACGCCAAGAGCGGCAGAAAGGTCTGGTCGCAACGCCTGAATTCGCTCAACCGTCTGTTCTGGGTCAATGAGACCCTCCTGGTGATGGATCGGACCGACAAGTCGCCTTTTGCTACTCAGGTGACGCTGCTTGATCTCGACGGCAAGGAAAAGAACAAGTTCGTGATCTCCTGTTCGCCCGCGGGGCAGGGCAACCCCATCGTCGGCTACACCTATGAAGGCTACACGGTCGATGTCGCGACGCAGAGCCTGTATACGTGGTACGGCTCGTCAAATTCCTGCCTGCAAAAGTACGACCTGGCAACCGGCAAGCTCGCCTGGAGCAGCCAGACCAAGGTCCGCTCGACGCAGCATGACGATGCCGCCATGCTCGCCGCGGGCGGCCGGGTCTTTGCTGGCGGCGCGAACACCCTCATCAGCGGCGATGCGAACGGCAAAGTCACCGAGATGCTGACCGATCCAGACTATGAGTTGCGGCCGCTCGCCGCGCAGGGTGATGTGCTTCTGGTTCGCGCCCTCCGCACGCGCGGCACGCGCCGCTTCGAGTTATGGGGCGTGGATGTTACTTCCGGCAAGAGGCTGTGGCAGACCATCTTTGACAAGGACGGCGGACCGATGCTTGGACCGGATCGCGCCGCCGGCCTGCTCAGCAAGGACAGTGAAATGGAAGTGTGGTCGGCGCAGCTTGGCGCGAATGGCCTGAGCGTTGTGCGAGTCACCTCAAAGCCAACGCTTCAGGCGACCGTTGAGACCTTCGGCCTCAAGGACGGGGTGAGCCCGGGCCGCAAGTCGGTGACCCTGAAGACGGGCTCGCTCCTGGTGACGATCCCAAAGGAACTGGAGTGGCGGGGCGATACCGCCTGGCTCTTGATCGACAGTGTCGTCTACGGGATTAACACGAAGACCGCGACGGTCGACTATTCGGTACCCTAGTCATTCCGAAGTTGATATGCCCCGGCTTCGCCGGGGCATATCAACTTCGGAAATCATCCCTTCGAAGGCGGCGCCGTATTGACCATCCACATCGAAAACCCGCGCAAGAAGGCCAGGAACCCGTTTAGATGCTCGGGCGGAAAGGCGTAGGCGTCCACTGCGCGCGCAAGGGTCCGCTCGAAACAGGCCAGCCACACATCGCGGCCGGCCGGATCGATCGCGAAGGGCATGTGCCGGGCCCGCATGGCCGGGTTGCCGAAGCGCTCGTGATAAAGAGGCGGGCCGCCCAGCAGCCCGACGAAGAAGGCCGCCGACTTTTCCGAAGCGCGTTTCATATCGTTCGGAAACAGGCCGCGGATGCTTGAGCGCTCGAGCTCGCCGTAGAAGTCCAACAGCATGGCAAAGATGTTGGCCTCGCCCATCCGGGCGTAGATCTCCTTGCTTGGCGCTGGCACGTTGCGCGGGTCAATGGGTGGGACGTAAATCGGTCCGCGGGTCATCTCTGGGGCTCCATTTCGACGGGCGTCCACGCCTGCGCGCCGGCTGAGCGATAGGCCGCTTCGATCACGGCCTGGACGGCGACGCCGGTGTCCACATCAGGATCAGCTTTGGTCCCGTCCCACACAGCCCGGGCGAACTGGTATTGGCTCTCGGCATGCCCGCGGGCCACGCCGACGGCGGCGGCCCAATCCGGATGGGCGGCCTCGGCATAACGCTGAATCGTTTCCACCCGGGTCCAGCCCCGGCGCGCGTCGGGCGCCTGGCCGTCGTAGGCCCACAACCAGTTCGGGTCCTCGAGGCTGTAGCGCAGCGCGCCCTTGTCGCCGTGCATTTCGACCAGGAGGTCGTTGGCTGCGCCGACTGTGACTCGGCTGGCCTCGAGCGTGCCCGTCGCTCCTGACCCGAAGCGGATCAAGGCGCGCGTCTCGTCGTCGGTGTCCACCGGCCCGAGCTCGAATGATCCGGCGGTAAGCGGTCGACGCGCGATGAGTATTCGCGACTCGGCCATGACCTCGGCGATCGGTCCGGCCATCCAGGTCACCAGGTCGATGATGTGCGAGCCTAAATCGGCGAAGGCGCCGCCGCCGGATTCGGCCAGAATATGCCGCCAGGTGCGCGGGCGGGCCAGCGTGGCGTGGCTGGAGCGGCAGTAGCGCGCCCTGACCGAGGTGATCGTGCCGAGGAAGCCCTCGGCGATGAGCGCCCGCATGCGCTGCGCGGCCGGCAGCCAGCGGAAGTTGAAGTTGACCTGACAGGTGACGCCCGAAGCGCACACGGCGGCCGCAATCTCACGGGCCTCGGCCAGGCTGGCGGCGACTGGCTTCTCGAGATAGATGTGTTTGCCGGCTGCGACGGCCAGACGGACGTACTCAAGATGGGCGGCGGTTGGAGCGCAAATGTCGATGACATCGACATCGTCGCGCTGGATGAGCGCGGCAGCGTCGGGGGTGGCGCTGGCGCAGCCCAGCTCTGCGGCGGCGGCCTGGGCGGAGGCTTGCCGGCGGGTTGCCACCCCGACGATTCGCACGCTGTCGGCGGGCAAGGCGTAGTGCAGGGTCAGGTCGCGCCAGGCCTGGGCATGCGAGCGGGCGATTCCACCATAGCCGATCATCGCAACACCGAGCGGTTTCATGGCCTCACCGGAGTGGCTGGATCGAGTGTGACGTGGTAGTCGGCTGACTGATGCCGGAAGTACGTGTCGTAGAGTGTCGCGTAGTGCCCACCCTGGGCCATCAGCGAATCGTGATTGCCCTGCTGGATGATCCGCCCCTTGTCCAGCACGATGATGCGGTCGACGGCCCGCACCGTCGACAGGCGATGGGCGATCAGGATCGAAGTGCTCTGCTTGAGCAGAAGCGCCAGCGCTTCCTGAATCTGCGACTCGGTGAATGGGTCGACCGAGGCGGTCGCCTCGTCGAGGATGAAGATGGCCGGGCGCTGGGCCATCACCCGGGCCAGGGCGACGAGCTGGCGCTGGCCAAGCGAGAGCGACCCGCCGCGTTCGCCGACCTCGGTCTGCAGGCCGTGGGGCAGGCTGCCCATCCACTCGCCGGAGCCAATGCGGTTGGCGATCCGGGCGATCTCCGCGTCACCGAGATTCGGCGCCGCATAACGAATATTGTCCGTAATCGTGCCGGCGAAAAGAAAGGGCGATTGCGAGACCAACCCGATCTGGCGGCGGTAGTCTGCCAGGTCGAAGCCGCGAATGTCATGCCCGTCTATGAGCAGGCGTCCGTTCTGATATTCGTAGAAGCGGGCGATGAGTTTGGCGATGCTGCTCTTGCCCGCTCCGGTGTGGCCGACAAAGGCCACGCTTTCGCCCGGAGCGATGTCCAGGCTGAAGTGATCCAGGACTTGTTGCTGGGAGTTATAGCGGAAACTCAGATCGTCAAATGTGATGGCCCCGCGCGCAATCCGGCGCTTCGCCGTCTCGGGAAGTTGGGCGACATTCGACTCTGCGTCGATGAGGGCGAAGATGCGCTCGCAGGCCGAGAAGCCGCTCTGGATCTGGCTGTAGAAGGCGGCCAGGTTGGTCATTGGAAACCAGAACCGATCGAGGCTGGCAAGGAAGAGATACAACCCGCCCAGGGTGAGGCCGAAGGTGGTGACGTTGAGGGCGCCCAGGTAGAGCATGATGGCGGTGCCGAGGCCCGTCAACACGTTGAGGGTGGGGAAGATGTTGGACAGCACCAGGCCGCGCCGCACATTGACGACATATGAGCGATGGTTCACGGTCGTGAAACCGGCATACAGGGCGGCCTCCTGGCGGAAGTTCTTGGCCACCCGCATTCCGGCCACCGCTTCCTGGATGGCACTGTTGACATCGGCGATGGCCCGGAAGCCGTTTCGTGTGACGGTGCGGGCCAACCTGCGGAACGCCGCGGCCGCCACGGCGATGATGGGCGCCATTACGACGAGCGACAGCGTCATTGGGACCGAGATCCCGAGCAGAATCACGATCAGAAAAATCAGGGTCGTGAATTGATTGGACAGGTCGGAGACCAGAGTCGCCACCTGGGCCAATTCCTGCGTGTCGTTGGAGATGCGGGAGATGATCTTGCCCGACTGGTACTTGTCGAAGAACCCCAGGTCATGATGGATGACCGCGTTGAAGGCATCCCGGCGCAATTCGGCGATCATCTCAGCGACCAGGCGGGCCATAGCCCGGCGGCGCAGAATGTTCAGCAGCCAGACCAGGAGCGAGAACGCGAACAGAGCGATGACGAGGGCCGTGACGAGTGTGGTCTTGTCCGTCGTATCGGCCCCGGCCGCTATGGCGCGCAGCAGGTCGAGCGTGCGCGAGACGATGAGCGGGTCGGCCAATCCAATCACCGTGAGCAGCGCCATGCCGAGCAAAACCAGGCGGACAT
>JBDSIP010000594.1:0-3993 GCA_039917915.1 Thermoflexales bacterium | reverse complement strand
ATGCGCACGCGCACATGGGCGCGCGAAGGACCCCTGTGACGTACGACAGGATGAAGCGTGAAATGGCGCCAGTTCGCTGTTGCCGACTTGTTCTTGCCCGGGGATAAGCAATAGGGGTCCGTCGTGCCCCGTCATCGTTCGTCCCTGCCCAAGTTCCATGGGGCGCACTGCTCAGAAACGGGCGCCGCTATGCCGCGGCTATGACTTACGTCCGACGCTCGGGCGAGCCGCGGTAGAGACCCTTCGCTTCGCTCAGGGTGACAGGCCGGGCGTCGCCTCGCGCCAGTTTCTGGCTGCCCTTTCCCCCGAAAGCGGTCCGTAACTCAGGATGACAATGGTGAAGGGGGCCCGCGAAGATTACAACGTCACGAGCCAAGACAAATTCGTTGTTGGCGCCGTCAGGGTGGGACCCTTGCCCATTGCCTGAGCAGTTACCGGGAATCCACGGGCGGAAGTCAGCGGCGTTGCGGGTGATCAGGCCCTCATGGCGGGCCGTAAACGCGCCGATCTGAATAACCGCAGTGGGCCGCCCGCGGCCGCCGCGCCAAACCAATAACCGCGCAGGGTCTCCCAGGCGCGTCAGGTGCGGGCAGTCTCACCCGTAACTTGGTGGCCGAGCCGTCCCACCAGCATGGCTGCTGCAATGTCGCTTGAAAGATTCACGAACCCGAGTCATCCCAGACGCTGCGACGTAAGCGGTTACTAGAAGCTATCCAAAAAACATCCGGCAATATCACAATCCCCGCGTGAAGATCGGGGATTGTGATATTGCCCTCATTGTAGGTTGCCTTCTAGTTCATAAATAGACAGATATCAAGTAGATCCGACGTCGGACGGCTTAAAAAGGGCTGCAGCCGGAAAGAGTATTTCTTGTGACCGTTATGCTTCCAATGTCGCAGGGTTGCCAAGTGGCCACGATTTTATAGGCCAAATGACTGGTGCACGGAGCAGAAGAAAGCCGTACATTGTCATTATTAGATGCGCGACGTGATGAATTGGAGCTGAGCCAGCAGGCGAAGCGAACATCGCGATTGCGTTGTCGCCGATGCTCGCGATCGCGCCTCTGATTTGTTCTGGAGGACAACATGAATAGTCGTTTGTTTCGTTCTATCGCCGCAGGCGCCGTACTGGCGCTCTCTCTCGGAACCGCCATCCCTGCCCGAGCTGACTCGCGTGTCTATCCGGCTGCGACGTCGCCGCCGATCGGGGGCCCAAAGGCAAGCGGCGGGCTGACCACGATTACCCGCGAAGCGGATAACGGCCCGCCCTTGATCTGTGATCGCGCGAGCGCCACCACTTGCGCGGTCGAGATGATCGCGAATGTTGTCCTCACGCCCACGCCCCTGATGCTGTCCAACCCGACGCTGGTCGCAACACGCGGGTCCGACATCCGGGGCGCCACAATTGTCACCGTAGCCTGGTCGATGTCGTATGAGAACAACACGTTGGGCTACAAGGTGTTGCGCTCATTGACTGCCAGCTTGTCCGGCGCGGGTGTTGTCTCCGACGGCCTCATCGCCGCGCTTGGCGGCGGCGGAAACTACAAGTGGGTGGATATCAGCGCGCCCCATGTCGCAGCCTGGTACTGGATTGAGGAGATTGAACTGGACGGCGTGAAGGTGAACACCTTTGGTCCTGCCGTCGCCCTGGTCGCGACCGTGTTCCGCGCATATCTGCCGCTGAATGCCCGCTAGTTTGCCAGCTCCTCGATAGGCGATTCCGCGCCATGGGCACAGGCTATGATGCGCCTCCCCATGGCCCTCAGCGCGACGATCTACACCTTCGACATCAGCCTCAGCGATATGGACCGTGGCGTTTATGCCACGCTCCCGCTCAAGATCGCCCAGCATCCGGCTGAGTCCGTCGACTACATGCTCACCCGCGTACTGGCGTATTGCCTCGAATACACCGATGCCCTGCAGCCATTCCTGGAGTTTGGGCGCAGCGTTGGCACGGTCGGCGGGGCCGAGCCCGCGGTGTGGGCGCGCGACTACACCGGCGCGATCAAACTGTGGGTGGAGGTCGGTCTGCCGGATCTCGATAAGCTTCATCGGGCGGCCAAACTCTCTGAGCGGGTGGCGGTCTATACCCACCGCGATCCGCTGCAGTTGATTCGCGCGCTGGCCGGGCGCGGGCTCTTTCGCGGTGCGGAGATTCCGCTGATTTCGTTCGACCGCTCATTTCTGGCCCAATTGGCCGAGCGGATTGGCCGCCGCGCGTCGATCGATCTCAGCGTCACCGAGCAAAGCCTGTACGTCCACATCGACGGCCATTCCATTGAGGGCCGAATGGACGTGAAACAGGGCCTCGAGTGAGGCAGCGAGGGTTTTCCGGAGGCGATGTCCCCCGTCGAAGCCAGGGGACATCGCCTCCGGAAACTCATGAACCGTCTGAAGCTTCCGCGACCAGATCTTTCTGCTGCTCCGCTTCGGCGGGGGCGAGGACGGCCCGCAATTTGCGTTGGGTGTAGATACCCAGTAAGACAACGGCCGGGAGCGCGACGGCGAAGGCCAGATACGGGCCCATGGCGAGCAGCGGGGTGGGCAGGGCCCGATCGAGGTTCAGCAGGAGCAGGGTCAGCGACAGCCACACGGTGACGAGATTCGGGATCGTATCGCCGGCGTGGAGCAGACCGAGCCCGCGCGACCGACCCTTGAAGACCGGCCAGAACAAGGCCGAGCCCATGTAGCCGAGTTGATCCTCGAGCACGTGGGTGGCGTAGCCCAGGGCCCCGACCAGGCCCGCAGTCGGCCCGAAGATGAAGGCGAGGAGCACGCCTAGGCCGAGCGCGAGCAGCAACGAATGCGACCAGGCCCGATGCCAGGGCAGAAACTCGATGTGGACCCCGCGCGGTCCCCGACTGAAGCGAAATGACGGCCCGCCGAGCTCGGAGATATCAATCGCGCCGTCGTAGCCATACTCAAGCGCGCCGGCGAGTGCGGTCGCGCTCGGGCCGGGGTCCACGCCAAGCATCGTAATGCCCACTTCGCCCCGGGCTGGATCGAAGCGCACGGTATACAGTGTCCAGTCGATGAGGCTGCGCCGGGCGGGGTGGAGCTGAACGATGCGGGGGCGGCCGTCCCTGGCCACAGCCTTAAGCTCCTCGGCGATGGCGTCGGCCATTACTCGCGGGTCGGGATGCTCGAGATCAGGAACGATCTCAGCGTCGGGCTTTTCGAGGAAGCGGGCAAAGCGAAAGTCCAGGAAATCGGGCAGCATCGCGCAAGCCCCGCCGAGGGCGATACTCAGGTCGCCGTTGGCGGCCGCCTCGGTTACGCCCGGCACAAATGAGGCGACGCACAGCCCCGACGCGAAGTGGGCGATGCCTTTCATGGGTGGGGAGTGTAGCGGACGGCGGATGGCAGACCGCAGACGGCAGACCGCAGACGGCGGTCTGCCGTCTGCCGTCTTACTCTCCCAACAACCGCTCAATCCACGCCCGGGTTTCGTCGTAGGCGCCCTCGCCGATGTGGGTGTAGCGCAGCAGGCCCTGTTTGTCGATGAGATAACGGGTCGGCCAATACCGGTTGTTGTAGCGAATCCAGTTGGCGAAGTCGTTGTCGATGGCGACCGGGAACTCGATTCCCAATTCACGCACAGCGGTCTTGACGTTGGCCAACTCCTTCTCGAAGCCAAACTCAGGCGAGTGCGCCCCGACGATGACGAGGCCTCTTGCCGCGAAATCGCGGTGATAGCCCTTGAACTCGGGCAGCACATTCCGGCAGTTGATGCAGCCAAACGTCCAGAACTCAACCATCACGACCTTCCCGCGCAGGCTGTTCCAATCGAGCGGGCCGTCGGTGTTCAGCCAGGTGTCGCTGACGATGGCCGGGGCGCGCGGGCCGGAGGGCCGGCGAGTGGGGCTGGGCATAGGCGCAGGGGTCGGACTGGGCATAGGTCCCGCGCTTTCGCGCGGGATGACGGGCGCTGGGGCGGTTGGCGTGGGCGCGCTCACCGCCTCGATCGGGGCGGCGGTGGGCGGCGGCGTCTGCG
>JBDSIP010000593.1:0-3973 GCA_039917915.1 Thermoflexales bacterium | reverse complement strand
TCGGCGCTGCATGACGGCCTTTCTAGAGCCACTGCCCTACGGCGCGCCCAGAAGGAAGCTCTGTCGGAAGCGTCCGGCGTGCATCCGGCGTTCTGGGGCGCGTTTCAGTTGTTTGGTTCGCCCGTCGCGCTTTCGCGCGCGGGTAGTGTGTAAAGCGGGGCTGCGGCTCCGCGTATCTGAGTCCTGGCGCTTGCCGGACTCGATGAGGGAAATCATGTCTCCGAATTCAGATCAAATGCCCGCGTTTTATTTGCCAAATCACATTCTGTGTCAGTTTGTGTCGGAAAACTCCGCTTCCGACAGTGCGTTCTCGCCCAGAGATGACAACCACGGCTTAATATTGCCTGAATGGCTATGGCAAGAGATGCAGGATGTTTTCCATGGCAACTCGACCGGCCACCCCGCCGAACAGCCGGTCTATCCGCTGGTCCCAACTGCTGCGGGTAGGACGGTGGTACTTGCCCAGTGCACGCTCTCCGATGCAGGCGATGATGCCGTGATTGCGATTTTGGAGCTCCTCCGCGTTAACGGTCTGCCGAACTCGTTCTCCGATGGTCGCGTTAAGCTTACCCTTGCAGCGGTCTCGCCGAACTGGTTTGGCGGCGGGGCTGGCCAAACAATTGGCACGGGCGGCCCGGGCGGGCCTCCGCTGGCGCCCATCCCAGGCGACCAGGTGACCAAGCCGTTCGTGTTTCCCAACGCTGCGTTGAACTTGGCGCCGAATCGAGGACTTGTTCCGGACTTTGATCCAAGCCATGTGGACGTATTCATTTTGGACACGTTGCCAAAGAATATAGGGTCGAGGGCCAAGGGCATCGTCAATCATGTCGAGTCTTGCGACGCTCGACTGTTAAAGGAACTCGTTGAAAACAACGTCCCGCTTTACTCGGCCGCTAACCCATACTATGACATGTCCGACCACGGCTTGTTCATCGCCGGAATCATTCGGAATATCGCGCCTCATTCGAAAATACATCTGATCGAGGTGCTGAATGAGTATGGCGTAGGCACAACCATGAGCATTGCGGCTGGATGCGCGAAGGTAGTTCAGCTGCGCCAGTCAAATGCGACGGCCTGCATTGTGAACTGCAGCTTCACGCTTTCGGTGCCCATTGACCCGCATCTTGTCGGCTGGCCACTAAAAGTGAACACCACTCGACATCCGGAGGTCGAATTCTTCATGCAGTTACTTGGCGACCATGCCGCGACATCGATGACAAGAGCGGGTGATCTCTTCGGTTCCATTCTGAAGTTCATAGGGCCGGAAGATGAGGATTCAACATCTGTTGCGATTGTCGCCGCGGCCGGAAATGATACGAAAGAGACCGATACGAACCCATGTCCCCCGCGGTATCCGGCGGCGTTACCAAACGTGCTGGGTGTCGGCGCCATGGCGGGTGACCAAAGAGCTGCCTACTCAAATATCCCGGATTCACCAGGGGCCGATGGACTCATGACACTCGGCGCGATTCGAAGTGTCTATTTGAATGCAACTTTTCCCAACGTTGTCAATGGCCAGGTCATGCCGCTAACTGCGCCCGGCACAGGGCCCCTTGTACCCGCGCAAACGCACCCAAGATCCGGCGCAAATGCCGCGGATTGGAGTGGCACCTCGTTTGCGGCCCCCGTGATCGCTGGTATTTTGGCCAACATGGTGAGCGTTCCAGGCAGGACTCTCGCTTCGGCTCAACAATTGCTTGCGGCGTCGGTCGCTGAGCTGGAGCCCCAGACCAAAGGCAGAATCGTGACGGTTACGCAAGCGTAGGCCTGTGACGTCGGTCCGGCTCGCGAACGCGGGCAGACCTGACAGGTTGGTAACCCAACCTGTCAGGTCTGCCCGCGTTTTCCTGCCCCTCATCTCCACCGAACCTCGGCAATCCGCCTTTTCTCGAATTTTCCTCACGCCTCAATGGGCCCGTTCGGGTTCCCATTCAACCCCAGCCGCAAACGCCGTCGCATCCGGTGCTGGTCAATCCGCTCGGGCAGTTGGTCCTGGATCAGAACCGCCCAGGCATGGGCGTCCAGTTCGCGCCGTTACCTGGCAAGAAGCCCGCGGCGGGTCAGACTGCCGCCGCGGCGACGCCGGGGTATATCACTCCTGAGTAGCAGTTCCGCAAGGAGCCCAAATGGGGGACCGACGTTGTGACAAATCACTCTGTCCGGTGTTCATGTGGGCATAACCCGCTGAAATGGAGGATCGAAATGAAACCGCGCCTGTCCTTATCTCTTGCCATCCTGTTGCTCTCATTGACCGCCTGCGCCATGCGCCCGGCCGAGGCCGGTCAAGTCCCGCCCCTGGTCGTTGAGCGCGTTGTCACCCTGGCCGTGGCGACCACTCCGCTGCCAACGCTCGAGACCGGGGCCGCGCCCGCAACGCCCGTATCCGCGCCGAATACCGCTGCGCCCGTGGTGGTCGCGACTGCAACGCCGCGCCCGCCAACTGTGGCGCCCCCCAGCGACCCGGTCGGACTGAAATTGACCCAGCCCATCGATGGAAATACCTTGGATGGGCTCGTTGTGCGGATACTCCAACCGGGCTTTAACCCGGACGGGATGAACAGCCTCGGCTTTCGAGCTTACGCCCGGGTCGCTCCCGGCAAGATCGCCGATGGCAATGGCATCGCTCAGGTCCGCTTTCGCATCACTGGCCCGAACGGCTTTGAGTACGAACATACTGAAAACAGCGCGCCGTACTGCCTCTTCCAGGAGTCCAGCGGCACCCAGTGCCGCGCTTTGCGGGTAGGCGATCTGTGGTGGGGGACAACGATGCGAATCGCCCCCGGGGCCTATATTCTGCTTGTCGAGGTGCAGGGAAACAATCTACGCTGGCAATCCGGCCTCAATTTCAAACTGAAGTAAATGAGCCCGTCCCGCGCGCAATTCCGCCGGCAACTGTCCGACGCCTTCACCCTGGCCGAGCTCGAGGTTTTGTGCGCCGATCTCGGGGTCGATGCCGAGCTGATCGGCGGACAGGATCGCGGCAAAGCCTGGTGGATCGACAATCTCATCCTCTATTTTGAGCAGGCAGGCCGGGTCGCGGACCTGCTGGCTGCGCTGTGCGAGCGGCGCCCGCGGTTCGTCTGGGAGCACACTCCCGACGATGTCGATCGCGCTCAGAAGATTATTGGCGATGTCGTCACCATTCGCGGCAATGTTCGCGATGTGCGGATCGAGAAGAGCATGCTCCGGATCGGGACGCTGATCGTGCCGGCGTTGCCCGCGCTGATCGGCGTGCTGTTCGCGCTCGCCTTTTCCGCGGCCGCTGCCTATCTGGCCCTGACCCCGGCCCGCATGCCCGAGGGTGTGAACAAGTTCAACGTTGCCGTGGCTGAGTTTGGAACGTTGGATGCGGCCGGCCGGGTCGTTGCCTCGCCCGATGGCGCCTGGCTAAGCCGGGATGTCTATGCCGCCCTCGCGGGGCAGTTGAGCGAATTGCAGCGCCAGGCCGGCCGCGATTTCCAGATCACGGTCTGGCACGACAGTGATTGGTTGGCCAAGCGGACCCCGATCGGGCTCATTCGCGACGCCGGCCAGGCCGCCGCGCTCGCGGATGCGATCGGCGCGCACGTCGTCATCTACGGCAACCTGGAGGGCGGGGCATATGCGCCGCGCTTCTACATGAAGCCAGCCCAGGGCGCATGGGACGACGTGGCTGGCCCTCACGATTTTGGCCAGGCCATTCCCCTGCGCGGTTCGCCCAAGGAAGATTTCGGATTCCTGCGCGCCCTGGCCGCCCGCCAACACCAGCTCGCGCTGTTCACGGTCGGATTGATGTACGACGCGTTTGGCTACAGTACGGATGCGCTGAAATCGTTGGAGCTGGCCGCCGGCGAGGGTAATGGCGCGGCGGCGGTGACCGATGTCATCCAGTATTTCATCGGCCGCGAGTTTTCCGCGCTGGGCAGGCTCGACGAGGCTGAGCGCGCCTTCACCCGTTCGCTTGCCGCGAACCCGCGTTACGCCCGCGCCTGGA
>JBDSIP010000592.1:0-4731 GCA_039917915.1 Thermoflexales bacterium | reverse complement strand
CGGTCTCGTCCTTCGTGGGCCGGGAGCGGGATGTCGAACGCATCACGCACATTCTTCATCGCGCTCGGCTGGTCACTCTGACCGGCGCGGGCGGGAGCGGCAAGACCCGTCTGGCGCTCGAGGTCGGGCTGGCCCAGGCGGGTTTGTTCGCGCACGGCGCGCTGTTTGTCGGGTTGGCGACGGCCCAGCGTGCCGACGAGGTTGTCCCCGCCATTGCGCAGGCGCTGGGCGTGCGCGAGGCGCCCGGCGCCACCCTGCTCGAGGCGATCACGCGCTTTCTGGCCGCCAAGTCGGTCTTGCTCGTGCTTGACAACTTCGAGCACGTCCTCGACAGCGTAACGGTCGTTTCCGAGGTGTTGATGGCCGCGCCCGGGGTGAAAGTCATCGCCACCAGCCGCGAGCCGCTGCGCCTGAACGGCGAGCACGTGTATGCCGTCGAGCCGCTGGCGCTGCAGAGCGCCGTCGCCTTGTTCGCCCAGCGGGCGCTGGCCGTGAACAAGGATTTTGCGTTGGGCGCAGAGATCTCGCCGATTGTGGCGGACATCAGTCTGCGCCTGGACTGTCTGCCGCTGGCGATCGAACTAGCGGCCGCGCGGATGCGCCAGTTTTCGCCGCGCCAATTGCTGGCGAGCCTGGCCGGCCTGCGCGCGCCGAGCGGGCTGGACGCGCTCGACGATGCTCCTCGTGACGCGCCGGCCCGCCATCGGACCTTGCGCAGCATGATCGGGTGGAGTTACGCCCTGCTGAACGACGAAGAACAGCGCGTGCTGCGCGCGCTCGGGGTCTTTGTGGGCGGCGCGGATGTCGAGCAGATCGCGCGAATCGTGGCCGCCGGCGATCGGGTGGATCCTCCAGGAAATATTCCCGCGGCTCACGCCTGTCTGCAATCGCTGGTCAACAAGAACCTCGCCCGCGCGGTCGCGCAACCGGACGGAATGCCGCGCTATTTCCTGCTCGAACTCATCCGCGAATTTGCGCTGAGCACGCTGATCGAGACAGGCGAGCAGGAGGCGCTGCGGCGGGCGCATACCGGGGCCTTTTCCGCGCTGGCTGCGCGCCTCGCTCCGCTGCTGCACGGCCGCCTGCAACGGGTCACGCTCTTGCGCCTGCGTCTGGAAAAAGCCAACTTTCGGGCGGCGCTGGAGTGGAGCTTCGCCCCGGGCGGCGATCGCCTGCTGGGCTGCCTGCTGGTCGGGCATCTGCGCGATTTCTGGAATGTCGAGAAGATGCTCGGAGACGCTCAGGTGCGGCATTGGGCAGCCCTTGCGATGCAGGCCGTTACCGACGACATGCCGCTCGATGCCCAGGGCCGGGTATGGCTGGCGGCCGACAACTATCTCAGCTATGTCAGCGGCCACAGCCGGCGCGCCCTGGCCCTGTTCGAGGCGTCCGGAGACCGGGCCGCCGCGCTGATCGCGAAGGGTTATGTCGCGCGGACGCTGTTCTATGAGCACAACTATCCGGCCGCAATTCGCCTGCATGAAGAGGCAGTGGCGCAGTCACGAGCGTTGGGCGATCGCGGGGCGCTGCGCTTCAACCTGAGCATGCTGGCCGACGGAGTGCGCTATGGCCGGCAGGCCGAACGGGCCGGCGCGCTGTATCGCGAACTGCTGGCCCTCGATCGGGCCGACGGCGATCTCTCCGATGCGGCTGAGACCCTGCTCTACTGCATCAGCGGGGCAGCCAAGGAGCATCTGCAATTTGCCGAGGCGCTTCGGTGCGACGAGGAGGGCCTGGAGTTCGCGCGTCAACTCGAGTCGCCGAACCTGGAGGCGAAGGCCCGCCTGCAAATTGCCGAGGACCATCTCTATCTTGGGGACGTCTCGCGGGCCGTGCTCATGCTTGAAGAATGTCTGGCGTTTGCGCGCGACAACGCATCGGGTTACGAACGGGTGACCACGCCGACTTATCTGGCCCGGGCCCTGCTGGCCGCCGGCGATCTCGCGCGGGCTGGGGCCCTGCTGGGCGACGCCCTGCGCGTTGCGGTGGGGATGGGCTACTACAACACCTATGAGCTGTTTGACGTGCTGGCGGCGGTCGCGGCCGCTCATGGAAACTCACTGCGTTGCGCGCGGCTCAATGGCGCGGCCGAGCGGGTGCTGGCCGCCCGCAATCACTATCGGCGCGAGAATCTGAATTGGGAGTTTGCCCCATATCTCGCCAAGGCCCGGGCCGTGCTGGGTGATGCGGCCTACGATGCCGCCCTGGCCGAAGGCCGGGCCATGAGCGTCGAGCAGGCGGTGGCGTATGCGCTCGGCGAGGAGGGCGCTTAGGACTCTTGGCAAAACCTCGCGGGTCTCCGAGACCCGCGAGGTTTCCAGGTGGGACGCTCAGCGCGCTACTTCCCCCTTGCCTTGTCGACCAGCTTCATGATTGGCCCAACGATGGAAGCGTCATCTCCTCTGCCCACGCTCTGCTCGACTTTGGTTGACAGCTTTGCAAAGAAATCCAGGCGCTCGAAGTAAATCTGCTCCATCTTCAGTGCGGTCGTGGGATCCGGAGCCTCGAATGTCATCGCGCTGGGGCGCACAAGATGAATCGGCAGGTCGCCCAGGGTCTTCACCCCAAGGATCTGCTTCTCGCTGGCCAGCCCATCCACCCGCGCATCAACCGGCGAATCGGACAAGCGAACGATGCCGCGCAGGTAGTTCTCCCACGTCTCACGAAACCGTCGGGCTGGCAAGGAAGATGACGCCATTGATGCGGGCACCAGATCCAGAAAGGCTTGCGACATTCCCGGCGCCACCGGGGTGTTCAGCGCCAGTCCCGCGACTTCGTTTGGATACTCGGCCGCATACAGGGTGAGATTGAGCGCGCCGAAGGCAGAGCCCCCCAGCACGTAGGGCGGTTTCAGCCCGGCTTTGCCCAGTAGCGCATGCAGGTCAGAGACCATGTCCTTGCTGGTGCGCATTTCCATCACCGGATCGCTCTGACTCTTCCAGGTGTTTGGGCGGGAATAGAAACAGGTCCGGCTCACCCGCATCAACTCCGGCAGCATCGCCCGGAATTCCTCGCCCGAACTCCAGAGGGCGCCGTCCAGCACGATGGTCGGTTCGCCCTTGCCATAGCAGGCAAGATACAGCGATCGCCCTCCGATATCGATGCTGCCTGCAAGAGCCAAGTGGTCCGCGCCGACCGCGATTTCCGGAAGGGTCAGCCGCGCCGAAGGCTGGGTCGGCTCGGACGCGGCCCGTTGGCTCGCTGGGGCCGCGACAAAGGCGCCCGTAATCAGAAATCCGACAGCTGCGCCAGCCAAAATTCGGTAACGATTCATGGTTATCTCCCCCTTTTCAAGGAACACGATTGCGGTTACAGTGGCTGCGACATTACGTTGAACCATGGACGGCCGCCTGACAGATCGGTCACCCAGGCGCTGCAAAATTCTGATAAAAGTTGACGTAGCCTGATGACAACGCCCGATCCTCGCCATCCGTTTGGCGAGCTCCTGACCCAGTACCGCCGCCGCAAACCTGGCCTGACCCAGACCCGTCTGGCGGAGTTGTCGGGGTATGACCAGGCCATCCTGGTCCGGATGTGCCAGGGCAAGAAGGACCTGACAGGTCCCTCAGGCCGCGAGCGAGTGGTCCGCCTGATTGAAACGCTGGCCGACCAGGGCGCGTTGACCCTGCTGGAGGAAGCCAGCGCGCTGCTCCTCGCCGCGGACATGACACCGCTTTTTGAGCGCCAGCCAAACGAAGCGCGTCTCATGGCGCGCTTGTCGCGCACGCAGGCCGGCCAACCGCGCCGGACCAACCTGCCGGCGTCGCTGGCCAGCTTTGTCGGACGTGCTGACGAGATCGCCGAGGTTCGACGCCTGCTCGGGGCGACCCGCCTGCTCACCCTGACCGGTTCGGGCGGCTGCGGCAAAACACGTCTGGCCCAGCGGGTTGCAGCGGACGCGCTGATCGCCTACACCGATGGCGTCTGGTATGTCGAACTGGCCGCCCTTACCGACCCGGAAGTGATTCCAGATGAAGTCGGGCGCGCGCTGGGTTTGGTCGCGTCTGATCAGATCAGCCTGGAGCGGGTCGTCGAGTACTTACGTGAACGACGTCTCCTGCTGGCGCTCGACAACTGTGAGCATCTGATCGACGCCGTCGCGTCATTTGCCGTCACCCTGTTGCGGGCCTGCCCGCGCATAACGATCCTGACCACCAGCCGCGAGGCCCTGGGCGTGGAGGGCGAGACCCCCTGGCGGGTGCCGTCGATGCGGCCCGCTGAGGCCGGGCGCCTTTTTGAAGCGCGCGCGGCTGCGGCCCGCGGCGGCGCCGAGCTGGGCGCGCAAACCGATCTCGTTGAGCATATCTGTCGACGTTTGGACGGCATGCCGCTGGCGATTGAACTCGCGGCGGCCCGGCTGCAGACCCTGAGCCTGGCCGATGTCTCAGCCCGGCTGGATGACCGCTTCAATTTGCTCTCGGGCGGGCGCCGGGGCGTGATGCCCCGCCAGCAGACGTTGCGCGCCACCCTCGATTGGAGCTACGACACATTGAGCGACGCCGAGAAGGTCGTCTTTGCCCGCCTGGGTGTGTTTATGGGCGGGTGCGCCATCGCGCAGGCCGAGCAGGTCATTGCGGATGAAGCGTTGCGCCCAACGGAAGTGCTTTCAGCCATGGCCCAACTGGCGCAGAAGTCGCTGGTGATGACTGACGTGAATGCGGGCGAAACGCGCTATCGCCTGCTCGAGACCGTCCGCGAATACGCTCTTGAGAAGTTGAATGCTGCCGGCGA
>JBDSIP010000591.1:0-3220 GCA_039917915.1 Thermoflexales bacterium | reverse complement strand
ACGCCGGCAGCCCGCATCCACAACAGAGGTTCATTGTAGACAAGGTTTCAATTTGCGCAATGGCAAATAGAGAGAATCCAAGAGATGCCGCAAGCGGGCCGGGAGAGACCATAACGACAGGCCGTCGCGCGCAATGGTATTCTGCTGGCTGATATGCGCCCGCCCATTGACCGACTTCGTGTCCACTACTTTCTCGTCAAACTCGGGATGGCCTTCCGCTACCCCGCGCGGCTGTATCTGGTCGGCGGGGCGACCCTGGTCTATGAAGGCCTGCGCGAGCAGTCCCTGGATATCGACATCGACTACGAGCTCGCCCCCGAGCACGAGGCCGAGTTCGCCCGGGTTATTACCGGCCTCAAGGAAGAGCTGCAGGTCAACATCGAGCTGGCCTCGCCCGGGCACTTCATCCCGCTCCCGCCCGGCTGGAAAGATCGCGCCCGCCACATCGGGCGTTTTGGCCTGGTTGACGCCTTCCATTTCGATCCGATCAGCACGGCCCTCAGCAAGATCGAGCGCGGGCGCGAGGGCGATTACCAGGATGTGCTGGCCATGCTGCGCGGCGGACAGATTGAACTGGCGCCACTGCAGCATGCCTTTGCGGCGATTCTGCCGCGGGTCGAGGCCGAAAGCCTCAAAAGAAACCCCGAGCGATTCAAGCGCAATTTCGCGGCGCTGGTGGACATGACGAGAACTAAACCAGGATAACCCATGATCAAAATCGCTGAATTTCTCCCGCCCAAGCCCTCTCCTTTGTGGAAGCTCGCGAAGCAAGCCGGTGTGGACTACGCCGTGGGCGGCCTGCCCTTCGACGAACCTTTCAACGGCAGTGACGCGCCCTGGGGCTATATGCCCTTGCTGCGTATGAAGCAGCGCTATGAGAGCGGCGGCTTCACCCTTTCTGTGATTGAGGCGCGCCCGCCTCTGAACAAGGCCAAACGCGGCCTTCCCGGGCGCGACGAAGAAATCGCAAGCGCCTGCGCCCTGATCGAGAACATGGGCCGGCTTGGCATTCCGGTCTGGTGCTACGAATGGATGGCCGATTTCAACTGGCTGCGCACGAGCACAACCACGCCGTCGCGGGGTGGCTCGGTTGTCACAAGCTACGACCATTCGTTGATGGAACAGGCGCCGCCGTCCGATCTGGGCCCGCTCAGCGAGGACGAGCTGTGGCGAAATCTCGAATACTTTCTCCAGCGCGTGTTGCCGGTCGCTGAGAAGTGGAAGGTGAAGCTCTCGATGCATCCGGACGATCCACCCCGGTCGCCCATTCGCGGCGTGGCGCGAATCATGCGAAATGTGGAGAACTACCAGCGGCTGCTCACCCTCGCGCCAAGCCCGATGAACACCCTCACCCTATGCCAGGGCAATTTCACCCTGATGACCGATGACCTGCCGGCGGTCATCCGCCAGTTTGGAGAAAAGATCTCGTTTGTCCATTTCCGCGACACGCGTGGCACGCCGGACAAATTCGAGGAAACGTGGCACGACGATGGCAAGACCGACATGCTCGCCTGCCTCCGCGCGTATCGCGACATTGGCTTCGAGGGCGTGCTGCGGCCCGACCACGTGCCGACGGTGGAGGGCGATAACAACGACAATGCCGGCTACTCGTCCTTCGGCCGGCTGTATGCGATTGGCTACATCCGCGGGCTGCGCCAGGCTGTGTATGACGGGGCGGGGAAATAGGCGATGAAAATTGCGGTCACCGGCGGGTCCGGCAAGCTCGGCAGCACGCTCATCCCGTATTTGCTCGCGGAGGGTCACGCGGTCCGCAGCCTGGACCTGCGCGCGCCTGCCTCGCCCCTGGACGGGGTCGAAACGTTGCAGCTGGAATTGACCGATGCGCCGGCCGTCATGCGCGCTTTCGAAGGCTGCGATGCTGTGATCCATCTTGGCGCGATTCCGTCACCCCGGCTCGCCTCCGCCTATGTCGTGCACCACAACAACACCCAGAGCGGCTACAACGTGCTGTGGGCAGCGGCGGAGCTTGGCATCTGGCGGGTGTGCCTGGCCTCTTCCATTAATGCCATCGGCGGGGTGTACTCGCGGAAGCCGCGCTACGACTATTTTCCATTGGATGAGGATCATCCGACATATGCCGAAGATCCCTACAGCCTGTCGAAGTGGATCCTCGAGCAGCAGGGGGACGCGTTCGCCCGGCGCCACGCGCAGATGAGCATCGCGAGCCTGCGCTTTCACGGCCTCGTGCCGGAACGTGAGCGCATGAACGACGCCCATCCCGATCTGGCGATCAAACACCTGTGGGGCTATACCCTGCTCCCCTCCGCGGCGCGGGCGTGTCTGCTGGGTGTCACGGCCAGCTTTCGCGGCCATCATGCGCTATACATCGTCGCGCCGGACAGCAGTGTGTCCACCCCAACTGCCGAACTGTTGCAAGCCTATTACCCCGGAGTTCCGGTCCGCCAACCGCTCCCAGACAATGCCAGTCTTTTTGATTCAAGCCGGGCCGCGCGCATTCTGGGCTGGGCGCACTAACCCGGCGCGGTCGGAAACTTGGAAGGCATGCTGGATCAACCACGACTCGAAGACCAGATTGGGGCCCACTCGCGCCCGAGCGAATTGCGCATCACCGACCTGCGGGCCGTGACCGTTGACTGGAATTACTGGCGCTTCCCATTCATTCGCATCGACACCAACCAGGACTGTATGGCATCAGCGAGGTGCGTGACCGGGCCAGCAACACCTTTGTCCTGATGCTGAAATCACGCATCCAGGGCGAAAACCCCTGCAACGTTGAAAAGGTCTTTCGCAAGATCAAGCAATTTGGCGGGCGCGCGCGCCAGGCCGGCGGCGCAGACGCGCTCGAGATGGCCCTGATGGATCTGGCCGGCAAGGCCTACGGCGTGCCGACGCCCTGCATTCAAAACGGATACATCGCCGCGACGGAAGCGCCGGGGCTCGGGATCGATTTGAATCTAGACGTCATCGGCGAGTAATTTGTCGCGGGGAGCCCTGGTTGCTTCGAGCCAACACCCGAATGGGACACAAAGCGCAGTTGGGATCGGCTGTAGGCGCGGGCAACGGCCTTACATTAGATGCACGGGCTTCAGGCGCGAGCTTCAGGCGCGGGCTGTAGCCGCGGGCTGTAGGCGCGGGCTGTAGCCGCGGGCTGTAGGCGCGGGCTGTAGGCGCGGGCTACAGCCCGCGCAACGGCCTTACATTGGATGCGCGGGCCGTAGCCGCGGGCTGTAGCCGCGGG
>JBDSIP010000590.1:0-2571 GCA_039917915.1 Thermoflexales bacterium | reverse complement strand
CGCTCGCCGCGCACGCCGAACCAGCCGCTGAAAGTCCGCAGCCGAAAGACGTCGACGATGCGGGCGTTGGTGAAGAGCGTATCGAGCATGCCTATATCCCCTTATCGGCCAGGATCTGCCCGGCCCGCAGCGCGATGGCGATGACCTTCGCCTCGCCCAGCTTATACAGCGCCTCCTTCTCCTCCTGGGTGGGCTGTTTTGGCAGCCAGATGTTCGAGTCGGTGGAGACGATCGCGCCGGCCCGCGCCTTGCGAACCGTGCTGACGATGAAGAGCACGGCCGCCTCCTGTTCGGCGGCGACCACGCCCGCATCCTTGAGGATCAGGTTCAAGGCCTGGTCGGCGACGTAGTAGGCGTCCCGGGTGTAGCCGATCCCGACCCGATGCTCATGCCCCGACTCGCGCGCGGCTTGGACCAGGGCGTTGGTCACATCCAGGTCGGCGACGGCCGGAAACTCAGGGGGCAGATACACCTTGGAGGTGCCCTCGCCGCGGTGGGCGGCGGTGATGACCACCGGGGTGCCGATCGGGATATCGTCCTGCCGCCCGCCGGCCGAGCCGATTCGGATGATGATTTTCGCACCGACCTTGATCAACTCCTCGATCGCGATCGAGGCGGCCGGCCCGCCGATCCCGCTCGAGCAGATGCTCATCGGCACGCCTTTGTAGGTCCCGGTCATCACGACATACTCGCGGTTCTCGGCGACCAGATGGGCTTCGTCCATCTGCGCGGCGATGCGCTTGACCCGCCCGGGGTCGCCGGGCAGGAATACGATCGGGGCGATGTCGCCCGGCACACAACGGATATGCTTGAGCGGCGACGGCTTGGTGTTGGTCATTTCAGGTCTCCTGGTCTTCGGCCGCAAAGTGGCAGGCGGCGACATGCCCGCCGGCGGCTTGCGGGCCGGAACGCCCGGGGATGATGATCCGCTCCGGGATTTGGGTGCTGCAGATGGGCTGGGCGATCGGGCAGCGCGGATGAAAGCGGCAGCCCGAGGGCGGCGCAAGCGGCGAGGGGATCTCGCCTTTGAGCGCGCGCACGGGCCGGGCGCGAGCCGGATCCGGCATGGGCGCGGCGGCGATCAGGGCTCGGGTATAGGGGTGGCGCGGATTGGCGAAGACGTCCTCGGTCGGGCCCTCTTCGACCACCCCGCCCAGATACATCACCACCACCCGCCGGGCGATCCAGCGCGCCACACCCAGGTCGTGGGTGATGAAGAGCATGGCCAGGTTGTCCTGGGCCTGCAGCGCGATCATGAGCTTGAGCACCTGGGCCCGGACCGAGACGTCCAGGGCCGAGACCGGCTCATCCGCCACCAGCAGGCGCGGGCGCGAGGCCAGGGCCCGGGCCAGCCCGACCCGCTGGCGCTGGCCGCCGCTCAGTTGGTGCGGGTAGCGCCGGGCGAACTCGCCCGGGTCAAGCCCTACCCGATCCAGAATGCGGCCGGTCTCCGCGCGCGCGGCCGCGGCGCCCATCCCCAAGTTGAATATTAACGAGGCGGCCACGGCGTCCTCGACCGTACGGCGCGGGTTGAGCGAGGCGCTGGTGTCCTGAAAGACGGCCTGGACCTCGGAACGATATCGCCGCCAGGCCGCGCCCTTGAGCGTGGCGAGATCGGCGCCCTCATAACGGACCGTGCCGGCGGTCGGCGGCAAAAGGCCCAGCAGCATCCGGCCCAGGGTCGATTTGCCAGAGCCCGACTCGCCCACCAGGGCGACGGTCTCGCCCTGCTCGAGGTGAATGGACACGTCGGCCACGGCGCGCAGGATCGCATTGCCCCGGAAGAGCCCCAGCCCGACCGGGAATTCCTTGCTTAGCCCCGCGCCGTCGATCATGACCCCGCCTCCTCGCCCGCCCGCGCCCACACATCGCTGGCGGTGAGCTCGAGCCGATGGCAGGCTGCCAGGCCGGCGCCCAACGTCGTCAACTCAGGCGTTTCCGCGCGGCAGATCTCGGCGGCGATCGGGCAGCGCGGCGCAAAACGGCAGCCGGCCGGCATCTGGGTGGCAGACGGGATGGAACCGGGGATGGCGAACAGCTTGCGCCCGGATGTCTCCAGGCTGAGCGTGCTGCCGAGCAGGCCCTGGGTGTACGGGTGGCGGGGCGACTTGAACAGTTGGGCGGTGCTGTTGTGCTCGACGATCTTGCCGGCGTACATCACATACACCCGGTCGCACATCTCGGCCACCACGCCCAGGTCGTGGGTGATGAGCAGCATGGCCGCGCCGGTCTTGGCCCGCAGGTCGCGCATGAGGTCGAGGATCTGGGCCTGCACGGTGACATCCAGGGCGGTGGTCGGCTCATCGGCGATGAGCAGGCTGGGCGCGCAGGCCATCGCGGTGGCAATGAGGGCGCGCTGCTTCTGCCCGCCCGAGACCTGATGCGGATAGCGCCGGGCCAGGGCCGGCGGATCGGGCAGGCCCATCAGCTCGATCAGCTCGAGCGCCCGCGCGCGCGGGTCGCCGGGGATGGCATGGGCGCGCAGCGGCTCGGCGATCTGATCGCCCAACGTATGCAGGGGGTCGAGGAAAGTCGAGGGGTCCTGGAAGATCATCCCGACCTCGGCCCCGC
>JBDSIP010000589.1:0-2882 GCA_039917915.1 Thermoflexales bacterium | reverse complement strand
CGACTTGAGCATTGACTCGACGACGGCGTTGACCGATTTCGCGTCGGGCAGCAGCCCCAGGGCGGGCGCAAGCGTGGACGGCACGAGTTTCTGGGTCGGTGGCGGCGCCGGCGGTGTGCGATTTGCGGCCATTGGCGCGACCAACTCAATATCGCTCAGCGCCAACTTGGCCAACGTGCGCCAAGTTTTTATCGCCGGAAGCCAACTTCACCTTAGTAGCCAGTCGTCCGGCATCCGCGTTGCAACCGTCGGAACAGGCCTTCCAGCGGTGAGCGGCCAGACCATCACGAACTTGCCAGGTTCGTCTCCCGGCGGAAGCCCATACGCGGTCTTCATGGCTGACCTAAGCCCGTCTCAATCTGGGCTGGACACTGCATATGTTGCCGACGACGCCACCGGACTTATTAAATGGTCTCTCGTCGGAAGTTCGTGGATCACCAATAGTGTCACCGGTGTCGATGCTGACGATTATCGCGGCGTAACGGGTATCGTGAGTGGCACATCGGTAACGCTGTTTGCGACTCGGGGCGGCAATCAACTCGTCGTGATCACAGACACCAGTGGCTACAACGCGGCCCAGAACGGGACGCCGGTTCTAATGTCGACTGCAGGCACCAACAAGGCTTATCGGGGAGTGGCGCTGGCGCCCGTGTCGGTTGTGGCGCTGATGAGTCAGCTGCCATTGGCGTTTAGATCGGACCCATAACGACAAATTCTTACCGGGCCAACGAGCATGAACGCGCGAGGCCGATGATTTCGGCCTCGCGCGTTTTTGATTGCCGAATACACTAGGGGCATGCCCCGCCTGCGCTACGCCCGCGCTTCGGATGAGCCCTTTCTGTGGGACATGCTCTATTTCGCCGCCCACATGAACCAGGACGGCTCGGGTAGCTCGGATGATGCGAAAGGTGACGGTTTCCTGGCCAAGCACGTTGCAGGGTGGGGGCGCGAGGGCGATCTGGGCGTGATCGCGGAGGATGAAGACGGAGTGCCCATCGGCGCGGCCTGGCTGCGTGTTCTCCCCATTGACGAGCGAGGCTATCCGCTCGTCCCAGAGGACTTTCCCGAACTCGCCATCGCGCTGGCGCCGGACGCGGTCGGCCAGGGAGTCGGGGCAGCGCTCCTGGCCGCCCTGATCGAGAAAGCGGTCACGGTCTATCCCGGCCTCGTCCTGTCTGTCCGCGATGGTAACCCCGCCATACGCTTGTACGACCGGTTTGGCTTTGAGGTTGTGGACACGATCACGAACCGGGTCGGTGGCGTGTCTTTCGTGATGACGCGCCGGATTGACTAACCCATGGCCCTCCCAGACCTGATCAGCCTGACCCATCGATTCCTCCCGGTCACGCTGTCCATCCTCCACCGCGAATATCCGAACGGGCTGGCCCTCCGGCTGCGCACAAGCGCCGATGTCGGCGGTCCGCGCGCGCTGCATCCGGCGTTCTTCGGTTGCTACGACTGGCACTCGGCGGTCCATAGCCATTGGCAACTGGCGCGTGTCTTGCGCCTTTTCCCCGGTCACCCGCTCTTGCCGGCGATCATCGCGGCACTCGACGCCAGCTTGAATCCGGCTGCGATCGCTGGCGAGATGGCCTATTTCGCGGCCTTCCCCGGGTTTGAGACGCCCTATGGCACGGCCTGGGTGCTTGAATTGGCCCGCGAACTTCGTCTGAGCACCGCGCCCGAAGCCGCACGCTGGCGAAATGCCCTGGCCCCGCTCGAAGCCCATGCGGCCAGAGCGCTTTTGGCCTACGCCTTGCGTCTGCCGCTGCCCGTGCGCACAGGGATGCACAACCAGACTGCCTTCGCGCTCGGATTGGCGCTCGACTGGTCCACGTCGACACGGGACGGCGCGCTCCGCGACTCGCTGGCAGACCGCGTCAGGCGCTTCTATCTGGCGGATCGCGACGCGCCCCTGGCCTACGAGCCATCCGCTGCCGACTTCCTGTCGCCGGCCCTGGCCGAGGCTGATCTCATGCGCCGGGTCCTGGCCCCGGCCGAGTTTGCGGCCTGGCTGAACGCCTTTCTTGGCGCCGACACCGCCGAAATGCTGGCCCAGCGCCTGCCACCCGCGCGGGTTGCCGACTATGCGGATGGCCAGCTCGCCCATTTCTGCGGGTTGAACCTGTCGCGGTCGTGGATGCTGCGGGATATCGCCCGGGCATTGGCTTGGGACAACCCGTTGCGCAAAACATGCGATGCGCTTGCGAATGCTCACCTCGAAGCGGGCTGGCAGGATGCCCTGCACGCGGACGATATGGTCTCGCACTGGGCGCCCAGCTTTTTGCTCTATGCGCTTGCTGAGCGCGACTCGGCAGAATGAATCCGAGAGCGATAGTGCCCGGCGGAGCCGGGCACTATCGCTCTCGAAAATCTCGGAGAAACACCATGGCAAAGCTCTGGAAAAAAGGACGTGGAAAGCTTGGCCCGTTTCACCCGCTCATTGGCGCGTGGGTGGCCAGGGCGGATTCGCCGCAGGGACCCGTGACCTGCCGGCGCGAGTTTGCGCGCGCGGCCGGCACGGCGGTCGTGACCTTGACCGCCGTTTGGGAATTTGGCAAGACCCGCTACGAGGAGCTGGCTGTTTTCGCCCCGGGTGACGACGGGGTGTTGGCCTTTTGGTCCTTCACCGCCGATGGCAAGCGATCGACGGGCCGCCTGGCCGAGGCGCCCGATCTGCACCCTGAAGCGATTGCTTTCGAAGCCCAGATGCCGGCCGGGCTGGCCCGCCAGGCCTACTGGCCCGATCCCGAGGGCGGCTTTTGCTGGGTGGTCGAATCGCGCAACAAGAAGGGCTGGAAGCGCTTCGTCGAGCATCACTATCGTCACGCGTGACTCGAAAATAGGTTGGGCGAGATCACAATCCCCGCGCGAAGCGCGGG